>NZ_KV796378.1:0-2355 GCF_001809185.1 Corynebacterium sp. HMSC072G08 | reverse complement strand
TTTTTAGTGGCATGTCCTGGACCCGAAGCGGGGTGATCTACCCATGGCCAGTGTGAAGCAGCTGTAAGAGGTTGTGGAGGCGCGAACCCACGTAGGTTGAAAACTGCGGGGATGAGCTGTGGGTAGGGGTGAAAGGCCAATCAAACTCCGTGATAGCTGGTTCTCCCCGAAATGCATTTAGGTGCAGCGTCGCATTAGCTTGGTGGAGGTAGAGCTACTGGTTGGTTGAGCGGGACTACAATCTTAGCAATGTCAGCCAAACTCCGAATGCCATTAATGTGTTGTGCGGCAGTGAGACTGTGGGGGATAAGCTTCATAGTCGAGAGGGAAACAGCCCAGATCGCCGGTTAAGGCCCCTAAGGGTGTGCTAAGTGGAAAAGGATGTGGGATCGCGAAGACAGCCAGGAGGTTGGCTTAGAAGCAGCCATCCTTGAAAGAGTGCGTAATAGCTCACTGGTCGAGTGGTTTCGCGCCGACAATGTAGTGGGGCTCAAGCACACCGCCGAAGCCGCGGCAATACTTTTGTTATTGGGTAGGGGAGCGTCGTGCATGTTGTGAAGCGTTACCGTAAGGCGGCGTGGAGTATGTGCGAGTGAGAATGCAGGCATGAGTAACGAATTGGTAGGTGAGAATCCTACCCGCCGGATGACTAAGGGTTCCTGGGTCAAGTTCGTCTTCCCAGGGTGAGTCGGGACCTAAGGCGAGGCCGACAGGCGTAGTCGATGGATAACCAGTTGATATTCTGGTACCCGTATACATGCGCCCCTGATAAAGCACTGATACTAACCACCGCGGATACGACACGTAACTAACTTTGTTGGTTGGTGTTGTTGATGTCGTGGGGCCTGATGTGTGGTTCAAGCGATGGGGTGACACAGTGGGGTAGCCAAGCCGCTTAATGGATTGTTGGTGTAAGCGTGTAGCCGGAGGCATAGGTAAATCCGTGCCTTAATTGAAGGTGAGACGTGATGCGTAGCCCGATTGGGGTGAAGTTGGTGATCCCGTGCTGTCGAGAAAAGCCTCTAGCGATGTATGTATATGGCCCGTACCCTAAACCGACACAGGTAGTCAGGTTGAAAATACTAAGGCGTTCGGGTGAACTGTGGTTAAGGAACTCGGCAAAATGCCCCCGTAACTTCGGGAGAAGGGGGACCACATACCGTGACAAGTCCTTGCGGCTTGAAGCGGTGTGGGGTCGCAGAGAATAGAGGGAAGCGACTGTTTATCAAAAACACAGGTCCATGCGAAGACGTTAAGTTGATGTATATGGACTGACGCCTGCCCGGTGCTGGAAGGTTAAGAGGACCGGTTAGTACATCGTTGATGTGCGAAGCTGAGAATTTAAGCCCCAGTAAACGGCGGTGGTAACTATAACCATCCTAAGGTAGCGAAATTCCTTGTCGGGTAAGTTCCGACCTGCACGAATGGCGTAACGACTTCCCTGCTGTCTCAACCACAGGCCCGGTGAAATTGCACTACGAGTAAAGATGCTCGTTACGCGCGGCAGGACGAAAAGACCCCGGGACCTTCACTATAGCTTGGTATTGGTGTTTGGTTCGGTTTGTGTAGGATAGGTGGGAGACTTAGAAACTATCACGCCAGTGATGGTGGAGTCGTTGTTGAAATACCACTCTGATCGGATTGAGCACCTTAACCTTGGCCCATGATCTGGGTTGGGGACAGTGCCTGGTGGGTAGTTTAACTGGGGCGGTTGCCTCCCAAAATGTAACGGAGGCGCCCAAAGGTTCCCTCAGCCTGGTTGGCAATCAGGTGTTGAGTGTAAGTGCACAAGGGAGCTTGACTGTGAGAGTGACAGCTCAAACAGGGACGAAAGTCGGGACTAGTGATCCGGCACCTACTTATGGATGTGGTGTCGCTCAACGGATAAAAGGTACCCCGGGGATAACAGGCTGATCTTCCCCAAGAGTTCATATCGACGGGATGGTTTGGCACCTCGATGTCGGCTCGTCGCATCCTGGGGCTGGAGTAGGTCCCAAGGGTTGGGCTGTTCGCCCATTAAAGCGGCACGCGAGCTGGGTTCAGAACGTCGTGAGACAGTTCGGTCTCTATCCGCCGCGCGCGTTGAAACTTGAAGAAGGCTGTCCCTAGTACGAGAGGACCGGGACGGACGTACCTCTAGTGTGCCAGTTGTTCCGCCAGGAGCATCGCTGGTTGGCTACGTACGGAAGGGATAACCGCTGAAAGCATCTAAGCGGGAAGCCTGTTTTAAGATGAGGTTTCACTACAAGGCCCCCTAAAGACTATGGGGTTGATAGGCCAGACCTGGAAGCATTGCAAAATGTTAAGGCTACTGGTACTAATAGGCCAAAACAAACACACACCAAACCCAAAAAC
>NZ_KV796377.1:0-59361 GCF_001809185.1 Corynebacterium sp. HMSC072G08 | reverse complement strand
TTCTTCGTGAACTCTCGGCCGTAGTAGTTGTCGATCGGTTCGCCCCGCCAGTTGATGATGGTCGCTTGGAAGTACGGCGCCACTTTCTCTTGCAACAGTTGCGCGCCGGTGCGCACTGAGCCGTCCGAGGCGCGGATGGTGACGTCGTCGCCTTCGCCGCGGGTAATCTTGTCCATCTCGTCGAGCTTGAGCACGACGTGGACCATGCGTCGCGGCGGCGCGAGCGTGGTTTCGCCTTCGACGAATTCTTTGAAGCCGTCCAAAAGCTTCTCTCGGGATTTCGGGGTCACGCCGGGCAGGCCGTTGGCGAAGTCGAGGAGTCGTTGGTCCTTGGTGAAGATGGTCAAGCGTGCCCACCCGTCTGGGGATTGGGTCAGCCGGGCGTATTCCTCTTTGGGCTTCTTCTCAATGTGTTTGGCAGCAACAGCGGGAATGTCTTCGGCGGCGGTGTCCGCGAGCAGTGCGCGCAGTGTGTCCTTGTTGGGGGCGGAGGCGATGAGGTTCTCGATCTTTTCCAGTACGCGTAGCGGGTGCTTGCGGCGGATCGCCGCCGCTCGGGCTTCGGCTTGGAGGGTCGTGGCCTTCGTGTTGCCGTAGTAGACCTTGTGCAGGCGGCGCACGAGAAGCGCGTCGGGGCGGGCGACACCGAGGGCGAGGATGTCTTTGAGCGACATGCCGGCGGCTTCGGGAAGCGAGGTAACGCCGAGGGTAAGAGCTGCGAAGAGAGAAACTGTCATGCCCCAGAAGCTAAAGGCACGCGGCACACAATGCTAGGGGAACATATTTTCCTGTGGACAACCTGCGCCGGTTGCCAAATGCAGTGGGCAAAATCGGCCCAGTTATCCACAGAAACTAACGCTTCTCACGAGCATCTCAGTTTTACCGGCGCGTTCACGCCGGTCAGCGGCGTGCGCTCGCGGCCACGCAGCGCACGCCCAACGGCGTGAGCGTCACGCGCCACTTGGGCTCGTCGGCGTAGAGCCCAATCCGATTAACATGCACGAGCCCGGCGGAATCAAGCTCGCGGAGGGAAGGGGCGGCATCGGAAAGCGGGGTGCCGGTGACGCGACTCAAGGCCTTGGCGGAAATCTCCCCGCCGTCCACCGCGCCGATGCCGTGCAGCCCGGCGAGGAGCACATGGTGGCGGTCGACGAGCTCGAGGAGCTCGGGAGTCACGCCCTCCAAGCTGTGCGACAGCCGCCGAACCCGGCGCGCCCCAATGCGCTGGAGCCAGCGGACTTGAAGGTGTGCGCCCCACGCGAGGCCGAGTGTGGCGTAGAGGCCAGCGCCGGCGGAGACGAGGAGGAGGGGCGGTTCGAGCTCGAGGTGGGGCAGGGTGGGCTCAATGAGTCCGTAGAGCGGGCCGATGGGGATGAGTGGCGCGATCCAGGAGTACTTGTACCAGAACGAGTAGTCTTCATCGCGAAATTCCGTGAATTGCGGTGCGACCATGGGGTAGCGGCGGATAATCCACACGGCACCGGCGACGGCGAGGACAAGCCCAAGGACGAGCAGTGGAATGGAGTGTAGCGAGAGCGCGCCGAAGGCCACGCCAGCAGGGATGGTGGGCACGAGCCATGTCGCGAAAGAAGGCAGATTACGGCTGCGGTAATAGTCAACCTCGTGGGGCTGGAAACGCTCTAACTCCTCACTCATGGTGAAGGAGGTTATCACCTAGTCGGCGGTGGACCCAGGCCATCCCGGGTACTCGGGCGGCACGCCGTCGAAGGCGGGGCAAAGCGCCTGGAAGGAGCACCAGCCGCACAGCTTGGAGGTCTTGGGCCGGAAGTCGCCGGACTTGCCGTCGCCTTCGATCTTGGCCCACAACTCGCCCAGATCACGCTCGAAGTACTCGAGCTCCTCGCGATGGGGAGCGAGGAACATCGAGTCGAGCACCTTGAGATACATCAGGCGCAGCTGAGAGGGAATGGTGTCAAAAAGACGCCAGTAGACGAGCGCGTAAAAGCGCATCTGGAACTGCGCGTCTTGTGACCACTGAGGCTTGGGCTTTTTGCCCGTCTTGTAGTCGACGACGCGGACCTCGCCCGTGGGCGCGACGTCCACGCGGTCGATGAATCCGCGCACGGGCACGCCGTTAGGCAGGACTGTGTCGACATACATCTCGCATTCGTGGGCGTCGAAGCCCTGTGGGTTTTCCATCTGGAAGTAGCCGCGCAGGAGCGTCCACGCCTCGTTGAGGAAGCGGGAGGTCTCACCCTCGGGTACGACCTCGGCCACCGCAGGGTCTTCGCACATTTTCTCCCACTCCGGCTTTATCCGCGCGACGGCCGCTTCAAACGTGCGCTCCTCACGCGGGGCCTGGTGAGTGTGCTCGAGCACCGCGTGGACGAGCGTGCCTTTGACCTGTGCCTCGGTCTTGAGCTCCGGCAGGCGGTCGATGGCGCGGAAGCGGTAGAGCAGCGGGCACTGCTTGTAGTCGCTCGCGCGCGAGGGGGACAGGGCCAGGGGGCGGGGTGTCGAAGAAGTCATGGTGGATCTCTACTCTAATGCGCTGCCAAACGTGGCAAGCTAGAGGGCATGAGTTACGCAGAGGATTTTATTGATTTCATTGCCGCCTCGCCGTCGAGCTACCACGCCGCCCACGAGGTCGCGCGCCAGCTCGTCGAGGCAGGCTTTACCCAACAGGACGAGGCCGCCGAGTGGTCCGCCGCACCCGGCGGGCACTTCCTCATCCGGGGCGGCGCCGTGATGGCGTGGTTCGTCCCGTCCCATGCCTCCCAAGACAGCGCCTTCAAAATCGTCGGATCCCACACCGACTCGCCGGGCCTGGCGCTCAAGCCCACCCCGGACTTCCAGAACGCCGGTTGGTCCCAGGTCGCCGTGGAGGTCTACGGCGGCGCGCTACTGCACACCTGGTTCGACCGCGAGCTCACCGCCGCGGGCCAGGTCGTCACCAAGGACGGGACGCAGCACCTCGTCACCACCGGCCCGGTCCTGCGCCTGCCCTCGCTGGCCATCCACCTCTACCGCTCCGACGAGTTCAAGCCGGACCGCCAGGCCCACATGCAGCCGGTGCTCACAACGGCTGAGGGGTCCATCCTCGACGTCGTCGCTGCCCAGGCGGGCATCCAGCGCGAGGATATCGCCGCGTTCAACCTCATTACTGCCGATGCCGCCCGCGGCGCCGTCTTCGGTCCCCGCAACGAGTTCATCGCTGCAGGCCGCATGGATAACTTGAGCTCGGTTTACGCCTCGCTCGTCGCGCTGCTGAACGCCGCGACGTCCTATGACGGCACCGACGTGCTCGTCATGGCCGCCTTCGACCACGAGGAGGTTGGCTCGTCGTCGCGCTTCGGTGCGGCGGGCCCCATCCTCGCCGACGTCCTCGACCGCACGGGCCGCGCTTTAGGGGCAGATGAGGAGGCGCTCCACCAGATGTACGCGCGTTCCTCGTGCGTGTCTGCCGATGCCGCCCACTCCGTCCACCCCAACTACGCGGGCAAGCATGACCCGGGCCACCATCCCATCATCGGCGGCGGCCCCGTGACCAAGGTCAACGGCAACCAGCGCTATGCTTCCGATGCCACCACGGTCGCCTTGTGGGAGTCCGCCTGCGCCCGGGCCGGGGTTCCGGTCCAGCGGTTTGTGGGCAATAACGATGTGCCGTGCGGCTCGACCATTGGCCCGATCACGGCGACGCGCCTGGGCATCGACACCGTGGACGTGGGCGTGCCCATGCTGTCCATGCACTCGGCGCGCGAGATGGTCGGCGTCGACGACCAAGTGTGGCTCTCCCAGGGCCTTGAGGCATACTGGGTAGGTTAGTTTCACCCATCTCGAGGAGAGAACCGCCCATGCCTTATTCCGGCCCGTTCCACTACGGCGACCGCGTCCAGCTCACGGACGCCAAGCGCCGCCACTACACCCAGGTCCTGGAAGAGGGCGGGGAGTTCCACTCGCACAAGGGCCTTATCAAGCACTCCGACATCGTCGGATTGGACGAAGGTTCCGTGGTCCGTTCCACGCTGGGCTCGGACTTCCTGCTCTTCCGCCACCTCCTCGTCGACCACGTGCTGTCCATGCCCCGCGGCGCGGCCGTCATCTACCCGAAGGACGCGGCGCAGATCCTCGTCGAGGGCGACATCTTTATGGGCGCCCGCGTCTTCGAGGCTGGCGCTGGCTCCGGCGCGCTGTCGATGTCGCTGCTGCGTGCCGTAGGTCCTGAGGGCCACGTCTACTCCTACGAGATTCGCGAAGACCACCTCGAGTTCGCCGTGAACAACGTGCAGGAATACTTCGGCGAGCAGCCCGAATGGTGGACCCCGCGCTTGGGCGACCTCGGCGACGTGAAGGTCGAAGACTTGGGCGGCCCCGTCGACCGCGTCATCCTCGACATGGTCGAGCCGTGGCACTACCTGGACACCGTGCGCGACATCCTCATCCCGGGCGGCGTGTTCATGACCTACGTGGCGACGGTGCCGCAGCTCATGAACGTCATGGAGGGCATCCGCGAGCTCAAGTGCTTCACCGAGCCGAAGGCGTGGGAGTCCCTCGTGCGCGAGTGGAAGGTCGAGGGCCTGGCCACCCGCCCGGAGCACCGCATGAACGCACACACTGCGTTCCTCGTGTGGACCCGCCGCCTGGCCGACGGCGTCACGCCGCCGCGCCCGCAGCGCCGCGCCCGCAAGTAGTCCGGCACGCCGGACGACGCAGAACCCGTAGAACCGCCGCCTGGTCTGCGGGTTTCGCGATCCTGGGCCGCCGGTCCGCCACGATAGGGGTGCCTTACCAGGGTGACGCAGCCGCGCGCTAGGGTGGAGATATGAATGACGCCACTTCCTCGCATCAGAGTAGACACGTCAGAGAGGCACGCACGGCGACCAACCTGCGCGAGTCCGCCGAGCTTAAGCGCCACATCGAGCAGTTATCCACCCGCAACACCAAACTCGCGGGCCTGCTCCACGAGGCCCGCACGAAACTGGGCGAGCTCGCCGCGGACTTGAACGCGCTGGCCGAGCCCGCTTCCACGTACGGCACGTTCCTGCGTTATTCCAGCGCACCGCGTGGCGAGGACGGCCGCCAGGACGCCGAGGTCTACACCAACGGCCGGCGGATGCGTCTTAAGGTCGCGCCCCAGGTCGAGCCGGGCAGCCTCCAGCCGGGGGAGTCCGTACGCCTGGGCGACGGCTTCATCGTCGTGGAAGCTTGCGGCATCGAGCCGACGGGCACGCTCGTGAGCCTCGTCGAGGTCCTCGACACCGAGCACGCTGTCATCGCCACCCCCTCGGGCGACGAGCACGTCGTGCTGCTTGCCCAGCCACTGCGCGGCGCCGCCCGCGCTGGGGACAACGTCCTCGTGGATCTCAAGGCTGGCGTCGCGTTCCAGGCCATTGAGAAAACCGAGGTCTCCCAGCTCTCGCTGGAGGAAGTCCCGGACGTCCACTTCGAGGACATCGGCGGCCTTGACGCCCAGATTTCCCAGATCCGTGACGCCGTCGAGCTGCCTTTCCTCCACCCGGACCTCTACCGCGAGTTCGACCTCCACCCGCCCAAGGGCGTGCTGCTTTACGGCCCGCCGGGCTGCGGTAAAACGCTCATCGCAAAGGCTGTCGCGAATTCGCTCTCGGCGTCGCTCGGCGCGTCCACTCCGAGTTATTTCATTAACGTCAAGGGCCCCGAGCTGCTCAACAAGTATGTGGGCGAGACCGAGCGCCGCATTCGCCTCATCTTCGAGCGCGCCCGCGAGCTCGCCAGCGGGGGCGACCGCCCGGTCATCGTCTTCTTCGACGAGATGGAGTCCATCTTCCGCACCCGCGGCACGGGCGTGTCCTCGGACATGGAGACCACCGTCGTCCCGCAGCTGCTCACGGAGCTCGACGGCGTGGAAGACCTGCGCAACGTCATCGTCATCGGCGCGACCAACCGCGAAGAGCTCATTGATCCGGCGATCATGCGCCCGGGCCGTCTCGACATCAAGATTCGCGTCAGCCGCCCGACGCGGCAGGGCGCCCGCGAGATCTTCGCGCGCCACTTCCCGGACACCGTGCCGCATGCCCAGCCCGTGGACGATCTCATCGACGCCGCGGTGGGAGAGCTCTACGCCGACCGTCCCTTCGTCGCCCTGCACTTCGTGGGCGTCGACGAGCCGGGCGTGCTGCACTACCGCGACTTCGTCTCTGGCGCGATGATCGCCAATATCATTTCGCGCGCGAAGAAGCTCGCCATCAAGGAGGCCCTCGGCGCTGGCACGCCCGCCGCCATGTCCAGCGCGCACTTGCACCAGGCCATCGCCGCCGAGCAGGCCGAAAGCGAGCACCTGCCCACCTCCACGAACCCGGACGAGTGGGCGCGCATCGCGGGCAACGGCTCGCGCAGCGGCCGGTCCATTGAACGCGTCGAACTACTCGGATTCAGGAGCCCGACATGGCACAGCAACTAGAGAGCACGCGCGTCCCGCGTTTTATGGGCACGGAGACCGAATACGGCATCTCGTGCCCCACGAACCCGGCGCTGTCACCCATCGTCACCTCAACGCACGCCGTCGTCGCCTACGGCGCGCTGCACACCACCGCGCGCTCGCGCTGGGATTTTGCCGAGGAACACCCGCTGCGCGATCAGCGCGGCTTTGATCTCAAGCGCTACCAGACCGTGCCCGTGGTCGATCCCAACGCCATCGGCGTCGCCAACGTCGTGCCCAGCAATGGCGCACGTTTTTACGTCGATCACGCTCACCCGGAGTATTCCTCGCCGGAATGCCTCGGCGCGTGGGACGCGATGGTCTACGACGCGGCTGGAGACGTGCTTGCGCGGCGCGCGTTGGCCGGAGTGGCCGAGCTCTACGAAGAAAACAACTCCATCCTCCAGGGCCACGAGCCCTGCCCGCCGCTGCGCTTCTACAAGAACAACGTCGACGGCAAGGGCGCCTCGTACGGCGCGCACGAGAACTACCTCTATAACCGGGACACCGACTTTGACCGGCTCGCGCACGCACTCATCCCATTTTTCGTCGCGCGCCAGGTGCTCACCGGCGCCGGCCGCGTGGGCCTAGGCCACGATGGCGACAGGCCGGGTTTCCAGATTTCCCAGCGCGCGGACTACATCGAGCAAGAGATTTCGCTGGAGACGACGCTTAACCGCGGCATCATCAACACCCGCGACGAGCCCCACGCCGAGGCCGGCCGCTTCGGCCGCCTCCACGTCATCATTGGCGACGCGAACTGCTCGCAGACCTCGGCGCTGCTCAAGCTCGGCACGACCTCGCTCGTCCTCGACGCCATCGAGGACGGCGTGGACTTTTCCGACCTTCAGCTTGCCGATGCCGTCTCCGAGGTCGCCGCAGTCTCCCACGACGTCTCCTTGACGCACCGTCTCGTGCTGGGGGATGGCCGCGAACTCACGGCGCTGGAGCTGCTGGGGGAGTACCGCGCCCGCATCACCCCGCGTACCGCGGCGGACGAGAAGGTCATCGCCGCCTGGGACGAGGCAGCGGGCCTACTCGCCGAGGACCCGCTTAAAGCTGCGCACTTGCTCGACTGGGTCGCCAAGTGGCGACTCATCAAGGCTTTCCTCGACCGCGGCATGGACCCGGAAAACCCGAAGCTCGCGGCCATCGACATCCAGTACGCGGATATCGACCCGGCGAAGTCGCTCTACCACGCGCTCGTGCGCAAAGGCCAGATGCGCACGCTCGTCACCGACGCCGAACTCGAGCGCGCCTCGGTGACCCCTCCGCGCGAGACTCGCGCCTACTTCCGGGGTCGCGTAACCGAGAAGTTCGGTGACGCCGTCGTCGCGGCCAGCTGGCAAAACGTCACGCTGCGCGCGAAGGACAGCTACGCCCTGTTCCACCTCGACGAGGTCGACGCCGCGACGGGACCTGACATCATCGCGGCCCTCGAGGACACACCCGCCGGCGATGTCCACGCCCTTCTGGGGGCGCTCGCCAAGGCTGGCCTCAACCCCGAGTATCGTCATCTATAACCCAACCTCAAGGAGAAATCATGGCTGACAAGCAATCCCAGATCTCTGGCGGCGGTGCCGGCGAGGACGACGCCCTGGAGGGGGCATCGGCAAGCCAGGCGCAGATTAATACGGCAGGCACGGACGACTTGCTCGACGAGATCGACGGCCTGCTCGAGTCCAACGCCGAGGAATTCGTGCGCTCCTACGTGCAAAAGGGCGGCCAGTAAGCCTCATGAGCGTGCATTACCGCCGGATTATGGGCGTGGAGACGGAGTACGGCATCACGGCGCGCACACCTGCGGGAAGCCGCCAACTTCACCCGGATGAGATCGCGCGCGAGCTCTTTCGCCCGGTCATCGACGAGTATTCTTCGTCGAACGTCTTCGTGCCCAACGCCTCGCGTCTCTACCTCGACGTGGGCTCGCACCCTGAGGTCGCCACGGCCGAGTGCGACTCGCTGAGCCAGCTGCTCGCCTACGAGCGCGCCGGGGACGTCATGGTCGACCGCCTCGCGCGTCAGGCCGAGGACGCCACCGGCGCGCAGGTCTACCTGTTTAAGAACAACGTGGACTCCGCGGGCAATTCCTACGGCTGCCACGAGAATTACCTCGTGGGCCGCGACCTCGTTCTGCGCGACCTGGGTCGTGCGCTCCTGCCGTTTATGATTACCCGCCAGCTCATCTGCGGCGCCGGGCTTATCCAGCCGGCCAAGGGCGACCAGCCTGCGCAGTTCCTGCTCTCGCAGCGCGCGGACCAGGTCTGGGAGGGCGTGTCCTCCGCGACGACACGTTCGCGGCCGATCATCAATACGCGCGACGAGCCCCACGGCGACTCCGCACGCTTCCGCCGCATGCACGTCATCGTTGGTGACTCGAACATGGCCGAGCCCACGTTCGCGCTGAAAGTCGGCACGACGCTGCTCATGCTTGAGATGATCGAGGCCGGCTTCGAGCTGCCTAACCTGGAAATCGTCGAGCCTATCGCCCGGATCCGCGACATTGCGCGCGACACCACGGGCCGCACGGTCCTGGAGCTCGCGTCCGGCGGCACCATCACCGCGCTCGAGGTCCAGCAGGCGCTTCACGCCCGTGCCGTCGAGTGGCTCGCGCAGCGCCCAGACGAGGGCACTCCGCGCACCGAACTCGAGCGCGTGGTTAAGCTGTGGGGCCGCGTCCTCGACGCGCTGGAATCCGGCGACCTGTCCGACGTTGCACAGGACGTCGACTGGATCATCAAACTCCAGCTCCTCGAGCGCTACCGCGATCGCCTGGGCGGGGACTGGGGCCATCCCAAGCTCGCGCAGGTCGACCTCACGTACCACGACATCCGCCCGGGCCGCGGGCTGTACTCCGTCCTGGAATCCCGCGGGCTCATTAACCGCTGGACCACCGATGCCGCCATCACCCGCGCCGTCGACACCGCCCCGCCCACCACGCGCGCGTGGCTGCGTGGGCAATTCCTCGCCAAGGCGAAGGAGACCGGCGCGAACTACACCGTGGACTGGACGCGCATGAAGGTCAACCGGCCCGAAGCGCGGGTGGAGGAATTTAGCGATCCCTTCATTTCGGCGGACGCGCGCCTCGACGCGCTGCTAGAGTACATGGACGTACACGCCCGTTAACTTGCCGAATAACGGATAACCGACGCTCCCCACCACCACTTTTTTGGAAGGCACTTCATGTCGCGGTACGACGACGCAGTAGAACGCATGACCCGGCTCACCTTCGTGCTTCTTGGCGCGGCTGAGCATAGCCGCAACCCGGAGCGCTCCGCCGCGTGGATTATCGAACACGTCGAGGGCTATAGCGAGTCCAAAGAACCCAGCACCATGCTCAAGCGTGATGCCAAGGACCTGCACCGCGTGGGCGTGCCTATCCATCGCCGTTCCGGCGGCGGCGACGAGAACACGCTCTACCGCATCGACCGGGACAGCTACCGCCTGCCGGAAATTTCGTTTACGGCGGAGGAGGCCCTCGCGCTCTCGCTCATCCGCGGCTTCAACCAGTTTGGCGAGTTGTCCCGCTACTCCGATACCGGCTGGGCCAAGATGGCCGCCGCCGGCGTGACCTCAGCTCCTGGCGCCGAGGAGCACCCGCTTCAGCACGTCCTCGCCACCAACGACCTCAATCGTCTGCGCGCCGAAGACTTCTACATGCTCGTCAACGCCGTCGAGCGTTCCTACCGCATCAGCTTCCACTACCGCGCCACGCCCACCACGCCGCTCACCAAGCGCCGGATGGATCTGTGGGGCATGGTGACCCAGGGCGGCCGCGTCTATCTCGTCGGCTTCGACATCGACCGTCAGGCCCCGCGCGCGTTCCGCATCACCCGCCTGCGCGAGGTCGCCCTCCAGCGCAAGAGCCCCGAATTTACCCAGCCCACAGCGCCGCTCGACGATATCGTTGCGGACATCTTGCAGCCGCACGATCTCATCGACGCCGTCCTCGAGATCCCCGAAGGCACCGCCCAGGAGCTCGCCGTGCGCGGCACCCACCGCCCCGACGGCCGCTACGCGCTCACGGGCGTTTCGCTCGACTGGCTTACCCGCACCGCCGTCGGTTTTGCGCCCGAAGTCGATATCCTCGAGCCCGCCGCCGCGCGCGAGCGCGTGCGCGAACTGCTCCAGGCCGCCCCAACCACTACCGAGGAGGACTAATCGCCATGTCCACGAATCTCGATAAGAACCAAACCCTGGTGCGGTGGCTCAACCTCGTGCCGTACTTCCGCAATAAGCCGGAGGCGTCCATCTTCGAAGCAGCCCAAGACCTCAACATGGATGCCAAAGAGGTCAAGAGCGCCCTCGACGCGCTCACGACCACCGGCGTTGGCTCGTACACGGAAGAGATGCTCGACCTCATCGTCGACTACCGCGGCGTCAATATCCTCAATGATCAGGGTCTGGACAAGCCGCTGCGCTTGACCCCCACGGAGGCCGGTACGTTCCTCCTTAGCCTCGAGGCCCTCGAGGCCATCCCGGGCCTCGTCGACGCCGACGCCGTGCGCTCCGCCGCGGCCAAGCTGCGTGCCGTCCTCGACGAGCGCGGCGTGGGCATCTACGACTCCGCCGCGGAGCCCGACCCTGTCGAGTCGCCCCTGCAAGCCCAGCTTGCCGATGCCCTCCGCGACGGCGTCCAAGTTGCCTTCACGTACTGGGCCGCCTCGAGCGATACCACTTCGCACCGCACCGTCTCGCCCGCCCAAATCTATGTCCGGGAGGGGGAGAGCTACCTCATCGCGTGGCAAGAGGACCGCGGCGCTCACCGCACGTTCCGTCTCGACCGCATGCGCGACCTGCAGGTGCTCGACACGCCCGCCACGCCGCACAAGGACGAGCTCAAGTTCGATGCCGAGGATCCTTTCGGCTATGACCGCTACGAAGAGGCTGTCCTCGACATCCACCCGGATGCCACGTGGCTGGCCGAACACTATGACATTGAGTTCCACATCGTCGACTCGGATGACCGCGTTGTCGAGGGTGAGTTCGCACGCGTCGTGGATTCGGCTGCCCTCGATGCCGAGCTCTCCGGCGCTGACGATGACGGTTACGACCCGGACGATCCGGATGACGCGCCCATCGATGACCCGCTGCCGCAGCTGGCTACCGCCTCCGACGGCTGGGTGCGCGCCACGATGCCCGTCGCCTCCGAGGAATGGATGGTGCGTTTTTGCTTGGGGCAAGCTGACAGATTGCGGGTAATTGGCCCCCAAAAGTTGGTTGATGCTGTTGCTCGCGCCGCGTCTGCGGCCCGCGCCCGTTATACTCAATAAACGTTTCACCCCGGTCGTCGACACCGTCATGACGCCGCCGGATTAACTACCACTGAAAGAGGTCTTGCAATGGGCAGGATTGGCGCTCCCGAGATTATCATCATCGTCCTCATCATCGTTTTGCTCTTCGGTGCGAAGAAGCTGCCGGACTTGGCCCGCTCGCTGGGTCGCTCCATGCGCATCATCAAGTCTGAGGTCAACGAGATGAACAACGACAATGATCGTCCCTCGAGCGACCTCGAGCAGAACCAGCTCCCGCAGGGCCAACAGCAGTTCCAGCAGACCGCGCAGCAGAACTTCACGCAGCAGCCCCAGGCCCAGCAACCACTGCCGCCGCAGCAGCCCAACTACGGCTCTACTGGCAATTACCAGGGCGGCGACTACGGCCAGGCGCCACAGCAACAGCAGAACCCGAACGCCTAAGGCAGGCGTGCTCCAGTTCTCTCGCCTAGAGCTTCAGGCCTAGGCATGCTTAACGGCGCTCATCGTCACCGCGACTCCCGGTGACCGTGGGCGCCTCCTGTGTTGAAGATAAAGGTTGCCCTCCATGACCACAGCCCCGAACCCCGGTTCCGACCCGCAGCGTCCGCAGAGCCCCCGTGGCGCGAAACGCGCGGGTGCCCTCGCGCGTCTGCGCGCGGCGCGTAAGCCGAAGAACCCGACGGGGGACATGACGCTCGTCGAGCATCTCCAGGAACTGCGGCGCCGCCTCTTCTTCGCCGTGCTCTTCATCGGCATCGGCACCATCGTGGGCTTCTACTGGTATGCCCAGGCCCCGTTCGGCTGGCCAAGCCTCGGCGACTTCCTGCGCGGACCCTACTGCGACCTGCCGGCGAACCTTCGCGCCTCGTTTACCAACGACAACGAGTGCCGTCTGCTGGCCACCAAGCCCTTTGAGATGTTCATGCTGCGTCTCAAGGTCGGCGCGCTCGCGGGCCTCGTCATCTCCTCGCCGTTCTGGCTCTACCAGGTTTGGGCCTTCGTCGTGCCCGGCCTGCACAAGAACGAACGCCGCTGGACCTATATCTTCGTCTTCTTCGCCGTCCTGCTCTTCCTCGCCGGCGCCTTCTTGTCCTATTTCGTCATGAGCCAGGGCCTCGAGTTCCTCCTCTCCGTCGGCGACGAATTCCAGACCACCGCGCTCTCCGGCGGCGACTACTACAACTACTTCCTTGCGATGCTGGTCATCTTTGGCATCAGCTTCGAAGTACCGCTCGTCATCGTCATGCTCAACATCCTGGGCATCCTCGCGTACACCGCCATCCAGGGCAAGCGTCGCCTCATCATCGTCATCGTCATGATCTTCGCGGCGGTACTCACCCCGGGCGGCGAACCCATCGCGATGGTCACCATGGGCACCGCCGTGTGCCTCCTCGTCGAAATCGCCTTCCAGTTCTGCCGCATCAACGACAAGCGCCGCAACCGCGAGCGCCCCGAGTGGATGGACCTCGACGACGAGCAGGCTTCCGGCCCCATCAGCGCATCGGGCCCCATTGGCTCCGCGGGACTTGAAGCACCCCAGCCCGTCGATGCCCCCGCGCCTGTCGCTCCCTCCAGCTCCGGCTACTCCCGCGCCCAGGTCCGCCGCGAGCAGGGCCTGCCGCCCCAGTCTCCTCAGCAGATGCAGCAACCGCCGGTACCCGCGCGCCAAGCCAGCACCCAGCGACGCCCGCAGCCCGGCATGATGCCGCCGGCACCGCAGCAGCAAGCGCCGAACCAACAGGCTCCCCACCAGCAGACGCCGCAGGGGAGACAAACGCCGGACGGGGGCGCATCGGCAGGCCCGAGCATCTTTGACGACGTACTCTAAGCCCGCGCGGCGCGGGGCTGCCGTGTAGGGTGAGCAGATATGACTACCACCCACCTTGAGGCTTTCGCCGCTGGACTTTCCCATCCGCTCGATCCGTTCCAGGTGGAGGGCTGCCGCGCCATCGAGGAGGGCCATGGCGTCCTCGTCTGTGCGCCTACCGGCGCTGGCAAGACCATCGTCGGCGAGTTCGCCGTCTCGTTGGCGCTCTCGCAGGGCACGAAGTGCTTCTACACCACGCCGATTAAGGCGCTGAGCAACCAGAAGTATCACGACCTCGTCGCGGAGCACGGCGAGGACGCCGTGGGCCTGCTCACCGGCGATGTCTCCATCAACGGCAGCGCGGAGATCGTCGTCATGACCACCGAGGTTTTGCGCAATATGATTTACGCGGAGTCACCGGCGCTCGATCGACTCACGCACGTGGTCATGGACGAAATCCACTTCCTCGCAGACGCTTCACGCGGCGTCGTGTGGGAGGAGGTCATCCTCAACCTGCACCCCGCGGTCAACGTCGTGGGCTTGTCCGCTACCGTGTCCAACTCTGAGGAATTCGGTGAGTGGCTCTCCGCCGTCCGTGGAGACACGAAGGTCATCGTCTCCGAGCACCGTCCCGTTCCGTTGGATCAGTGGATGCTCGTGGGCCGCAAGATCTACCCGCTCTTCGAGCCCGAGTCCGGCGGCCAGGTCAACCGCGAGCTCGCACACCGCATCCAGCGCCTTGAGGCGGGCGACACGGATGACGGCCGCGCAGATTATCGCTCCGGCGCGTCCTTCCGTTCACGCTCCAAGCACGGCGAGGACCATGCGCCGCGGCGCTCCGGAGCCTCCCGCCAGCAGGACCGTTATCGCCCGCTAGGACGCCCGGAAGTCCTCAAGGTACTCCAAGCACAGAACATGCTGCCGGCGATTACGTTCATCTTCTCCCGCGCGGGCTGCGACGGTGCGCTATATCAGTGCCTACGCTCGCGCATGGTGCTCACCAGCCCGGAGGAGACTGAGGAAATCAAGGCCATCGTCAACTCAGGCGTCGAAGGCATCCCGGAAGAAGACCTCCAGGTCCTCGACTTCAAGCGCTGGCGGGAGGCCCTCTCGCGCGGCTTCGCCGCCCACCACGCCGGCATGCTCCCGGCGTTCCGCCACATCGTGGAAGAGCTCTTCGTCAAGGGGCTCGTCCGCGCCGTCTTCGCTACGGAAACGCTTGCACTGGGCATCAATATGCCGGCGCGCACGGTCGTGCTGGAGAAACTCATTAAGTACAACGGCGAGGCTCACGTCGACCTTACGCCAGGCCAGTACACGCAGCTCACAGGACGCGCGGGCCGCCGCGGCATCGACACACTGGGCAACGCCGTCGTCCAGTGGACCCCAGCCATGGACCCGCACGCCGTCGCCGGCCTGGCCTCCACGCGCACGTACCCGCTCGACTCGACGTTCACGCCCGGCTACAACATGGCCATCAATCTGCTGGGGCTCATGGGCTTCGACGACTCGCTGCGCCTTATCGAGCGCTCCTTCGCCCAGTTCCAGGCAGATGGTTCCGTCGTCGAGGAGGCCGCAGAAATCGAGCGCGCCGAGCAGCGCGTGCGCGAACTCCGTACGGAGCTTGCCAGTGCCGTCTCCGCCCTCGCCCCGCCCACCCGCGACGACGAGGACCCCGCGGAATTACTGGGCGAATACACGGACCTGCGCCATAAACTTACAGGCGAGGAGCGCAAGGCCGCCAAGGATTCCACGGCGCAGCGCAACGTCGAGGTAGTTAAGGTGCTCGCGCGCCTGCAGCTCGGCGACGTCATTGCGATGGCTGGGCGCAAGCACCCCATCCTCGCCGTGGTCAACACGCCAGCGAACCAGGCGCAGGACCCGCGCCCGTGGGTGACGACGGAGCAGGGCTGGTCGGGGCGCATCGATGCCTCTGGCATTGGCAATCCGCCCATCGTCGTGGGCCACATGCGCATTCCGCGCGGCATGAATAAGAACCCGCGCCGCCACACAAAGTTCTTCCAAGACCAGTTCCGCCGCAACCACTACGATCGGCCGCGCAAAATGAAAATGACAACGCGCAACCGGCCCAGCAAAAAGGTGGGGGAGTTGCGCGACGCCATCCGCCAGCACCCCGTGCACGCGTGGCCAGCGGCCGACCGCGAGCAGCTCGCGCGCCTCGCGGCGAAGCTCACCCGCCGCGAGTCCGAGCTCGCCAAGCTCAAGGGCGTTGTCTCCACGGCGCGCGACACCCTAGGCACGACGTTTACGCGCATCGTGGAGCTGCTTGCAGAGATGGACTACGTCGAGTTCGAAGGCTTCGGCGACGACCGCCGCCCGCTCGTCACGGACGAGGGCGACCGCCTGGCACACATCCACTCCGACGCCGACCTCCTCGTCGCGCAGTGTCTCAAGCGCGGCATCTGGAACGACCTGGACCCTGCGGAACTCGCTGGCGTGGCCTCGATGTGCATCTTTGAAAACCGCAAGGCCACCTCCGGCGAGCCCGAGGCCGCCACGGAGCCCATGGCCGACGCCATGAACGCCACTGTGCGCATCTACACCGAGCTCATCGCCGACGAGGAGCGCCACCGCCTGCCGCTCACGCGCCAGCCGGACGCGGGTTTCTCGCTCGCCATCCACCAGTGGACCGCGGGCGCCCCGCTGGGCTACTGCATGGCCGCGGCCAACGAGTCCGGCGCCGAACTCACGCCGGGCGACTTCGTGCGCTGGTGCCGCCAGGTCGTTGATCTTCTCCAGCAGATCGCCAAGACTGGCTACGAGGACGAAATCCGCGCTAACGCCCGGCGCGCCATCGACGCCATCCAGCGCGGCGTCGTCGCCATCGGCGCCTAAGCCGCCGGAAATCCCTCCCACACGGATAAGCCCCTCGCAGCGCTCGACCACGGTCTGAACGGATTTCTTAGGCGTCCTCGCCGGCGATGCCAATCTGGCACGTCACGCCGAAGGGGTCGACCATCCAGCCATGCTGGCCGCGCGCTGGGTCGGCGCTGAGGCACTCGTGCCACGACGCGGCCGCTTGGGCGGCATCGGCAGCCGTGGCGAAGAACGAGGCACCCGGCCGGGCTGTGCAAAGGAACGGGTCACCACGCGAGAGTCGGGGAAGGTCTCCAGGTAATAGTCGAGCGCTGCGGCGGCCTCGTCGACGGTGCGGTTCATCCAGAAGGTGGGAGTAATGATCGGCGTCAGGCATGGGCGCCTTTCATAAGGAGGAGTGCCCGGGCTGCGCGGCGCAGCGACGGAAGATGGGGTGCGACAAGACTCACGGTCGCCAGGCCGAGGTTCGTGCCGAACGGATCGAGGACGAGCGACTGCACGCCCGCCACTGTGTCGCCGAGGAGGACGGGGCCGCCGCTATCGCCTTTGACCGCGCCATGCGCCACGAGCGCGCCGTGGCGCACGCGTGTGAGCCCGTCCCGGGACACGGCCCAAGGCAGCGTCGCGACGAGCAGGCCGCGGTAGTCGTGCACGTCGAGTGCGCGCCCGCCAAAGCCGCGTGTACACGTGGTCTGGCCCAGCTGCACCCGGTCTCGCAGCAGGCCCGGCACCGCGCGCGGACCGGCGGGACGGTCAAGGAGGGCGAGCGCCAGATCCGTGCCGTTGATGACGCGCACGGCGGAAACGCGGGCAGAGACCCCGGCGCGTGTGACGCGGTACGGCCCTGGTTCCCGGAAGAAGTGTGCGCACGTGAGCACAAGCCGCGGCGCCACGTACGCGTGCGGCTGCAGGTCCGGGGCAACCAGGGTGCCCGAGCAGTAGCTCCCGGCGCGCGTGAGCCGCACGACGGGCAGGGGAGAGGTGTTCATTCCCACGACAGTACCGCGATTAAACTAACCAGCATGTCGCATGAGATTAAACCTTTTGCCCCGTCCGTCTACGCCGCGCGCGTGGCACGTGCCCAGGAGGTCCTGCGCGCGCAGGGGCTCGACGCGCTACTTGCTGCGACGGGCCCGGATTTCGCGTACCTCACTGGCTCGTGGATGACCTCCAATGAGCGCCTCACCGCGCTGGTCATCCCGGCCGAGGGGACGCCGCGTCTCGTCGCGCCGCAGACGGATGTGCTCGAGCTGCAGTCCACGGCCGTGCCTGAGATGGGCGTGGAGCTTTCCGGGTGGGCCGATGGCGAGGACCCGTACGGGCTCGCGCTGGGCGAGGCCGGCTACGCGCGGCTCGCGGTCTCGGCGTCGCTCACCGCGGACCACCTCTTTAAGCTCCAGGAACACGCGCCGGACGCGAAGCTCTCACTGGCGTCGACGGCGCTTTCAGAACTATTCATGCGCAAGGATGACGCGGAGCTCAAGCAGCTGCGCGGGGCGGCGGCCGCCATCGACCGCGTCCATGAAGCCGTTCCGGAGTTGCTGCGCGCTGGCCGCACGGAGCGCGAGGTCGCCGCGGATATCGAGGAGCGCATCCTCGCTGAGCACGTCTCCGTCGACTTCATCATCGTCGGCTCTGGGCCCAACGGCGCGAATCCGCACCACAGCTTCTCGGACCGCGTGCTGGCCGAGGGCGAGCCGGTCGTCGTCGACATCGGAGGCACGTTCGGCGCGGGCTACCACTCGGACTGCACCCGCACCTACGTCGTGGGTGGGCCCGAGCTTGCCGATGCCCCCTTCCGCGACGCCTACGCCATCCTCGCCGAGGCACAAGCAGCGGCCCGGGCGCTTGCCGCGCCGGGCGTGCGCGCCCAGGACGTCGATGCCGCCGCACGCTCCGTGATAGCCGAGGCGGGCTTCGGCGACGCCTTCTTTCACCGCACGGGCCACGGCATTGGTCTCTCGGTCCACGAGGAGCCGTTCCTTCTCGCGGGCAATGAGCTCGTGCTTGAGGAGGGCATGACCTTCTCCATCGAGCCAGGCATCTACCTCGAGGGTACGTGGGGCATGCGCCTGGAAGACATCGTGGTGACGACGGCGGACGGCTGTGAGTCGCTTAACGCCTGCCCGCGGGAGCTGCGCTAATGGGAGCGGTGCTGATCCTCGGCGGGCGCAGCGACATTGGCGGGGAGATCGCCCGGCTGCTCGCACTAGGGCGCCCGGTGGTGCTGGCTGCGCGCGGCTCGCATGGACTCGAGGCGCTGCAGCGCGAACTCACGGCGCGCGGCGCCACGGCCGTGTACATTATCGACTTCGATGCAGCGGACCTTGCCGCGCACCGTCGTGTGGTGGAGCAGGCCGTCGAGCTCGCCGGTCCCGTGACGACTGCGGTGGTAGCGTTCGGCATCCTGGGCGACCAGGAGCGGGCGGAACACGACGAGGCGCATGCGGCGGAGATAGCGACCATCGACTACGCAGCGCAGGTATCCATGCTCACGGTGCTCGCCGACATCATGGAGTCGGGCCACATCGCGGCGTTTTCGTCGATTGCAGGCTGGCGCGCCCGACGGGCGAATTACGTCTACGGCTCGACGAAGGCAGGCCTCGACGCGTTCTGTCAGGGGCTCGCGGACCGGCTGCATGGCGGGCCGCTGGCACTCATCACGGCGCGTCCGGGCTTCGTCATCGGCTCGATGACCACGGGCATGAAGCCGGCGCCGCTCTCGGTCACGCCGGACGTCGTGGCACGCGCGGTCGTGCGGGCGATGGATTCGGGGCGCAGCCGCACGCTGTGGATTCCGGGCGCGCTGCGGCTGCTGGCCTGGGTCATGCGCTGCGTTCCGCGCCCACTCTGGCGGCACATGCCCCGCTAGCCGGACCAAACCCCACCGACTCTCGCGAAATTTGTACACGATCGGCGAGTGTGGGTGGGGTTTCGTTCGCTGGGATGGCGAGGAACCTAGAGCAGCGGCGAGTTGATGTCGAAGACGAAGCCGCGTGGGGCGAGGAAGCGGACCACGACGTCTGCGTCAGCGACGGGCAGGTCAGGGAAGACGACGCCGCCCCACGGCGTGAGCACCGTGTCGACGTCCATGCGGCCGATCATCTCGGCGTACTCGGCAGGCATCGAGCCCTCGGGAAGCGCGGCGCCGAGGGCCGCATGACCGTCGGGGAGATGCTCCTCGAACCAGCCGATGGGCGGGTTCTTCGCCTCCTGCACCGGCGGGGTGGCAGGCCCCTGTCCCGCGTCGGCGTCGCCTGCGAGCAACGCGAGGGCTTCCTCGACGAGGTTGTCGAGGAGCATGCGCGCGGTAGCGCCCTGCATCTCCACCGGGGTGCGGCGCTCGCCGCGCGGGGTATAGACCGTCTGGTCCTTCGCCGGTGCGACGAGCAGGTGCGGGCGGTGACGATGCACATCACCTGTGGGGGAGCCGACGCCTACAACGAACGGGTCCGCGGCATCGCGACGTGCCAGCGCGCGGCGTGCCGGGCTGATGAGCGCGATGAGGTCCGCGTACTCAGCGGCGTCCTCATCGTCGGGGTCGGGGCGGACCTTCGGATCGAGGACAAAGCCCGGGGAGGAACCAAAGGCACCACCGTCCGGCTCGAAGTCGATGGCGTAGCGGCCGGCGAAGAGATCTTCCAGCGCCGCGCCAACGTGCTCGGCCATCTCCACGGCGGCGAGATCGAGCGAGTCAAGGAGAACGGGGACTGGGGCCTGGAGGGTCTGCGGGGCGGCGGCGCGGGCGGCATCGGGCTCCTGCACGCCGCGCAGTTCCACGGTGCCACGCGTGCCGAGATAAACCTGGCCGTCGCCATGCGTGCGGGCGAGCTCGGCGAGGGCCAGCCACTCTGGCGAGTGGAGAGCAGCGCCGGTGGGCACGAGGCGGACGGTCGATGGGGTAGAAGTGCTCATAGCGTCCCAGTCTAAGGCGCAGCCGCGCGGGGACGGTATCGGCTCGGGTGCTCGGCCGCACGCTGACAGCGAACGCGCGGGTTGCTATGCGAATTCTCTCGCCTCCAGACGCTAGGCTGGTGGGCACTATGCCAGCACTGTTCTTCTTCGCCTACTTCGTCTTCGAGACGCTCGCCTTCTACGGCGTGGCCAAGCTCCTCGGCGTCGGCTGGGCGCTCATCGCATTGTTCGTCACCATGTTCTTCGGCATGGCCGTGGCCATGTGGGAGGTGCGCCGCCTCATGGCGCGCCAAATCGTCCAGGACAAGGCCTCCGGCGCGCTGTATATGAAGCAAGAAGGCGCGGGTAAGCTCGCGGGCAACGTGGGCCTTACCATCGCCGGCGGCATCCTCCTGTCCATTCCCGGCTTCCTCACGGCTATCGTGGGCATCCTGCTGCTCCTGCCACCGACGCGCGCACTCACGCGCAAGCTCATGGGCTTTTCTTTCATGCGCGGCGTCGAGCGCATGGGCATGCGTATCTACAAGGCATCGCCCATTCCGGACGCGCAGCACAACTCGTACGGAACGTTCGGCTCCGGCGGCTACGAGGTCATCGACGAAGAAGAAATCCATCGCTGGAGCGAGTCCGTCAATCCCGAGGACTTCGGACGTCCGCAGGATCCTGGCAACTCCAAGGGCAACGCCCAGTGAGACTCCGCGCGGCCCTCTCGGCCACGGCGACGCTGCTCCCGCGCCTGCTGCTTGCGGCGTTGGCCGGCGTCGCCGTCTATTTTTCCTACGAACCGCACGGATTATGGTGGGCGGGGCTAGGGGGCATCGGCATGCTCTGGCTCTCGTGCGTGCCTTGGCGCGGCGTGCCTGTGCGCGCCGGCCGAGCCGCCCTCATCGGCTTTGTCCATGCGCTCACGCAATACCTGCTCATGCTGCCCTGGATTGGCGAGCTGGTGGGCACAATGCCGTACGTCGCGCTCGCGCTGTGGCTGTCCGTCTACGCGCTGCTGCTCACGCCCGGCGCCGTACTGCTCGCGCGCTGGCGCTGGGGCTGGCTCGGCTTCCCGTTCTTCTATCTGGCGATTGAGCTGCTGCGTTCCTCGGTGCCTTTCGGCGGTTTTGCGTGGGTGCGGCTGGCCTGGGGCCAGATGAATGGCCCGCTGGCGAACCTCGCGGCATGGGGCGGCACAGCGCTCGTCTCGCTCGCGGCGGCACTCGTGGGTACGGGCGTAGCGGCGCTCTACCTGGCAGTGCTACGGCACGCCTGGCGCGAGTCGTGGGCTGCGGCGGCCGTCGTCCTGCCGGTGGTGCTGGGGCTCGTGGCGGGGCTGGGTGTCAACGACCCAGGACGCACAGTGGGGACGACGAAGGTCGCGGCCATCCAAGGCAATGTGCCGCGGCCGGGGCTC
Source organism: Corynebacterium sp. HMSC072G08 (assembly GCF_001809185.1). NCBI lineage: Bacteria > Bacillati > Actinomycetota > Actinomycetes > Mycobacteriales > Corynebacteriaceae > Corynebacterium > Corynebacterium sp. HMSC072G08. Next base: position 37,726 of record NZ_KV796377.1, on the reverse strand, counting down.
GACTTCAACGCGCAGCGCCGCGCGGTGCTCGCGAACCATGTTCAGGCCACGGCGAAGGCGGCGAAGGCTGACCCTGACGTGGACCTGTATATTTGGCCCGAGAATTCCTCGGACGTCAATCCTTTCCGCGACGCCGAGGCCATGGCGCTCATCCAATCCGCGGTGCAGGCCGCGGGGGCACCGATTGTGGTGGGCACGCTCACCGTGGACGAGGTAGGCGAGCGCAACACCATGCAGGTCTTCAACGCAGACGGCTCCGTGGGCGAGCACCACTATAAGAAGTACCTCCAGCCCTTCGGCGAGACCATGCCGTGGCGCAGCTTCTTCCGCACAATCACGGACCTGGTGGACCTGGCGGGAGATTTCAAGCCGGGCAACGGGCCGGGTGTCGTGCACATGGGCGGCATCGCCGTGGGACTGGCCACGTGCTACGAGGTGGCGTTCGACGCGGCGTACCGCACGTCGGTGCGTAACGGTGCGCAGATTCTCGCCACGCCGACCAATAACGCGACGTTCGGGTTCTCGGATATGACGTTCCAGCAGCTCGCCATGAGCCGCCTGCGCGCCATCGAGACGGACCGCGCGGTGGTCGTTGCGGCAACCTCGGGCGTATCCGCCATCGTCCATCCAGACGGTCGGGTCTCGCAGGAGTCCGGTATTTTCGAGCAACAATATCTCATTGAGGAACTCCCACTGCGAGAAGGAATCACGCCTGCGGTAAAATATGGCGCGTTACTGCAAGCCGTGGCCGTTCTCATCGGCCTCGCCGCGGTCGCCGCCGCGTGGCGGTCCAACCGCCTCCCGCGCACGCAGAAAACTAACGAGGAGAATTCATGACCACCATTGCACCGGAGCGCCTGGAGAAGACGCTCGTCATCATCCCGACGTACAACGAGCTCGAGAACCTGCCGCTCATTACGGGCCGTGTCCGTAAGGCCCTGCAGCAGGTCCACATCCTCATTGTCGATGACAACTCACCGGACGGCACGGGCAAGGCCGCAGACCAGCTCGCCGCCGAGGACGCGCGCCTGCACGTCCTCCACCGTGAGGGAAAGGGCGGCCTGCTGGGTGCCTACCTCGCCGGTTTCGAGTGGGGTCTCGAGCGCGACTACCAGGTGCTGTGCGAGATGGATGCCGATGGCTCCCACGCGCCGGAGGAACTCCACCTGCTCCTCGAGGAGATCGAGAAGGGCGCCGACCTCGTCATTGGCTCGCGCTACGTGCCGGGCGGCAAGACCGTCAACTGGCCGGTCAACCGCCAGCTACTCTCGCGCCTGGGCAACGTCTACATCTCGATGGCGCTCGGCGCTGGCCTGTCCGATATGACGGCAGGCTACCGCGCCTTCCGCCGTGAGCTGCTTGAGTTCCTCGACTTCGATGATCTGTCCCGCAAGGGCTACATCTTCCAGGTCGACGTCGCCAACCGCGCCATCCGCGCTGGCTACGACGTGCGCGAGGTGCCGATTACCTTCACCGAGCGCGAGCTGGGCGAGTCCAAGCTCGACGGCTCTTTTGTCAAGGATTCCCTCGCCGAGGTCACCAAGTGGGGAGTCGCGCACCGCCGCGACCAGGTCGAGGGCTACGTCAACGATTTCGGCGCCGTGGGCAAGCGCATGATCCAGGACCTGGATCTGGGTACCAAGGTGGGCAAGAAGAAGGACTACCTCGTCGGCTTCTTTGGCGAGATGCGCAAGCTCGTCGAGCACGAACTCAACAAGAAGTAACAGCGCACTGCGCAGAATTCCCCGGGCACTCGTTCGGGGATTTTTTATACCGCCAGGACGGTGAGATATGTGACACCGCGCGATATTCAGGTTGAGCGAGTCACAGTGCTAGGCTCGAGGATAGGTCGTACATCAATCGGAGTGCGACGCCACCCACACTACGGATCGTTCGGCACGTACCTGCCGATGGAGGGACAGAAAACTCATGGCAACCGTTTCATTCAAGAAGGCCTCGCTCACCTACCCGGGGGCCGCGGAGCCCACGGTCAAGGAATTTGACCTGGAAATCGCAGACGGGGAGTTCCTCGTCCTCGTCGGCCCGTCCGGCTGCGGTAAGTCGACCACGCTGCGCATGCTCGCCGGCTTGGAGCAGGTCACCAGCGGCAATATCTACATCGGCGACAAGGACGTCACGAACGTCGCGCCCCGCGACCGCGACATCGCCATGGTCTTCCAGAACTACGCGCTCTACCCGCACATGACGGTCCGCGACAACATGGGCTTCGCCCTGAAGATCGCAGGAAAGTCCAAGGAGGAAATCAACGCCCGCGTCGACGAGGCCGCGAAGACCCTGGGCCTTACGGAGTTCCTCGAGCGCAAGCCCAAGGCCCTGTCCGGTGGTCAGCGCCAGCGTGTGGCCATGGGCCGTGCCATCGTGCGTAACCCGCAAGTCTTCCTCATGGATGAACCGCTGTCCAACCTGGACGCGAAGCTGCGTGTCCAGACCCGTACTCAGATTGCAGCCCTCCAACACAAGCTGGGCGTGACGACGGTCTACGTCACCCACGACCAGACCGAGGCCCTCACCATGGGCGACCGTATCGCGGTGCTCAAGGACGGCTACCTCCAGCAGGTGGGCAGCCCGCGGGAACTCTACGACCGCCCGGACAACGTCTTCGTCGCCGGCTTCATCGGTTCGCCGGCTATGAACCTGGGCACCTTCACCGTGGGCGCCGACGGCGTGGCAACCTCGGGCGAGGCGCACATTAAGCTCTCGCGCGAGACGCTCGATGCCATGGTGCCGGAGGACAACAACAAGATCACCATCGGCTTCCGTCCGGAGGCTCTCCAGATTATCGGCGAGGGCGAGTCCACCGAGCACTCTATTCCGATCCAGCTCGACTTCGTCGAGGAGCTCGGCTCGGACTCGTACCTCTACGGCAAGCTCGTGGGCGATGGCGACCTAGGCTCCAGCGCCGAAGACGTCGCCGAGTCCGGCCAGATCGTCGTGCGCTCGGCACCGAACACCGCGCCGGCGCCGGGCAGCGTCTTCCATGCGCGCATCGTCGAGGGCGGCCAGCACAACTTCTCCGCCTCGACGGGTCGCCGCCTACCGTAAGCAACCCCTGCCCTGAAGCGCAAAGGAGGGCGCCGTGCGCGAATCGATGAATATTACGTCGTCGACCTATGCGGCGGCGCTACTTACCCTGCCCTGGGGCGTGCCGCTGGAGCAGTGGCCAGCCGAGCTCATCACGGCCCTGCCACGCGGCATTTCGCGCCACGTGGTGCGGTTTATCGAGCTCGGCGCCGCGCCGACGCAGGGGGTCGACGCGCGCACCGGCGTCGTGGCTGTTAAGGAGATTGGCGTGCGCACGGCTCACCACGAGTACAAGATGCTGCGCGAACTCCAGCGCGTGGGCGCCCCGGCAGTGGCACCGGTCGCCGTCATCACCGGCCGCCAGCCCGTTAACCCGCGCGATGGCGAGCTCACGGCGGCGCTCATTACGGAACACCTTGAATTCTCGTTGCCCTACCGCGAGCTCTTCTCGCAGGACATGGTGCCGGGCCAGCCGGAGAAACTCATTCAGGCGCTCGCCGTCCTGCTCGTGCGCCTGCACCTCCTGGGGTTCTACTGGGGCGACGTCTCCCTGTCCAACACGCTTTTCCGGCGCGACGCAGACACCTACTCGGCCTACCTCGTCGACGCCGAGACCGGGGAGTTCCAGGCCCAGCTTTCTGATGCCCGCCGTGCCTACGACCTCGACATCGCGCGCGTCAACATCATCGGCGAAATGATGGACCTCCAGGCAGGCGGGTACCTCGCCGAGGACATCGACGTCATCGCGTTGGGCACGCTTGTGGAGTCGTCCTACGAGGACTTGTGGCGTGAGCTCACGGCGGAAGAAGCCATTGACGCGGGCGAACCGTGGCGGATTACCGAACGTGTCGAAAGGCTGGCGAGCCTCGGCTTCGACGTGGGGGAGTTGCGCGTCGAGACCGAGGCCGACCGCGCGAACGTCACACTCCGGCCCGTTGTCGTATCGCCTGGGCACCACCATCGCCTGCTCCTCGAGCTCACCGGCCTGTCGGCGGAGGAACACCAGGCACAGCGCCTGCTGGGGGCCATCCGCACCTTCCGCGCCTTGGAATGCGCCGAAACGGCGAGCCTCGAGCAGGCGGCGCACCGTTGGCTCACGGAGGAATACGAGCCGACCATCGCCGCCGTGCCGGAAGACGCACGCTTCAAGCTCGAGCCTGCGCAGCTCTTCCACGAAATTTCGGACCACAGGTGGTTCATGGCCGAGCATCGCGGCGCCGCCGTGCCCTTGGCCGAGGCCACGCAGTCCTATCTCATGACGGTCCTACCCAGCCGCCGTGATGAGGCGCGGCTTCTCCAGCCACCCCTCTCGGAGTGACCCGGAGTGACGACGCCGCCTTAGGATATAGCCTGCAGGAAAGTGGACACTACCGCAGGACGGTGGGATTTGTTCCGGATGGGACCGTTCCGCTCCGTATAAAAGATTTCAGACGCGAATTTACACCGAGCATTGACCGTTTATGCCCGTTCACCCCCCTATATGAGGGGCAGTTAACTGTGTTAACCTATGCAACATGTCACAAAATACCGCGCATGTTACATTCATGTTTGGCCCAGCTCAATAGAATCACTAAGCTGATTGTTGAGGTCAGTAGCACCTTGGACACCAGAAAAGTCCACACTCACGGACACAAGGCTGGGCATCGTCACCATTGGACATGTCCACACCGCGGCAAGGTACTACGACGCCACCCCGGTGGTTAGGACCAGTGACGAGCTTGACTCAGGCTCCCGCGCGACCACCAGGGGATAACTCCACAGGCATTCCGTAGCCTTGCCCGCCGAACATCGGCACCATCAGGGTAGGGCTTCACACCTAGAAAGAGGACCCGATGAAGCGTCTTACTCGCATCGCATCTATCTCCCTGAGCGCTCTGCTCGCCACCACCACCCTCGTTGCCTGCTCGTCGGGCGATTCGGGGGATGACTCCGGCTCCGTCTACTTCCTGAACTTCAAGCCGGAGCAGGACGCCGCCTACCAGGAGATCGCCAAGGAGTACACCGAGAGCACCGGAGTGCCCGTCAAGGTCGTCACGGCGGCATCGGGAAGCTACGAGCAAACGCTCAAGGCAGAAATCGGCAAGGATGAAGCCCCGACTCTCTTCCAGGTCAACGGCCCCGCCGGCTTCATCACGTGGCAGGACTACATGGCTGACATGTCTGACACCAAGATTGCCCAGGAGCTCACCGAGGACGTCCCGGCGCTTCAGGATGACGAGGGCACCACGAAGGGCGTGCCGTTCGCCGTCGAGGGCTTCGGCATCATCATCAACCAGGAGATCTTCGACAAGTACATCGCGCTGCCCGGCGCGAAGATCAAGTCCACGGACGAAATCACGAGCTTCGACAAGCTCAAGGAAGTCGCGGACGACATGCAGGCCAAGAAGGGCGAGCTCGGCATCGAGGGCGCCTTCGCTTCCACCTCGCTTACCCCGGGCGAGGACTGGCGCTGGCAGACCCACCTGGCCAACGCACCGATCTGGCAGGAGTTCCAGGACGACGGCGTCGAGGATAAGACGGAGGTCGAGTTCAAGTACTCCAACGAGTACAAGAACCTCTTCGACCTGTACCTCACCGACTCCACCGTGGAGAAGACCCTGGCCCCGGCGAAGACCGTCTCCGACTCCATGGCCGAGTTCGCACAGGGTAAGGCCGCGATGGTCCAGAACGGTAACTGGGCATGGTCCCAGATTTCCGAGACCAAGGGCAACGTGGTCAAGGAAGACAAGATCAAGTTCCTGCCCATGTACATGGGCCTGCCGAATGAGCAGGACTTCGGACTCAACGTGGGCACGGAGAACTACCTCGGCGTAAACGCCAATGCTTCCGATGCCGACCAGCAGGCCACCAAGGATTTCGTCGATTGGCTGTTTACTTCTGATGAGGGCAAGCAGCACGTCATCAACGACCTGGGCTTCGTCGCGCCGTTCAACTCCTACAGCGAGACCGACACCCCGAATGACCCGCTGGCCAAGCAGATCCAGGAGTCCATCTCCAACAAGGACATTACGACCATCCCGTGGGCATTCCAGTACTTCCCGTCCCAGCAGTTCAAGGACGACTTCGGCCAGGCGCTGAGCCAGTACGCCTCCGGCACCATGAAGTGGGAGGACGTCGTCACCCAGTTCAAGGATGACTGGAAGGCCGAGAAGGAAGCCAACTGGACTGAGTAGGCGAGCAGGCTCACCCGCCCGCATACCTAATACGCCGCGGCCCAAAACCCTACCGGGCCGCCTCCTCGGAACCTACCCGCGTCGCTGACCCCCATTGCCGGCTGGTGGCGCGGCGCAGGGGCGTGTGCTGGTTCCTTCCCGCCACCTACGGCAGGAAAGCACCAGCACATTCTCCTGCGAATGACTCCAGGCTCGCCGCAGAGCCCCTCACATACCAACCAAATTAGGTGAGATATTCATGCAAGCAACACTGAAGAAGTACTTTCCAGTCTTCGTCTTGCCCACCCTCCTCGCGTTCCTCATCGCATTCCTCGTGCCCTTCGTCATCGGCTTCTTCCTGTCGTTCACGAAGTTCACCACCATCACCAACGCCAAGTGGGTCGGCCTGAGCAATTACACCAAGGCCTTCTCTGAACGCGAGGGCTTCATCGACGCGTTCCTCTTCACGGTCCTCGTCGTCATCGTCTCCGTCATCACGGTCAACTTCTTCTCCTTCATGCTCGCGTGGATGCTCACACGCAAGCTCAAGGGCACCAACTTCTTCCGCACGGTCTTCTTCATGCCGAACCTCATCGGCGGCATCGTGCTGGGCTACACCTGGCAGACCATGATTAACGCGGTGCTCTCGCATTACGCCACGACGATCAGCGCGGACTGGAAGTTCGGCTACGCCGGCCTTATCATGCTTCTCAACTGGCAGCTCGTGGGCTACATGATGATCATCTACATCGCGGGCTTGCAGAACGTTCCGCCAGAGCTCATCGAGGCCGCCGAGCTCGACGGCGTGAGCAAATGGGAGATGCTGCGCCACGTCACCATCCCCATGGTCATGCCCTCGATTACCATCTGCCTCTTCCTTACCCTGGCGAACTCCTTCAAACTCTTCGACCAGAACCTGGCGCTCACCAACGGCGCGCCGGGCGGGCAGACCGAGATGGTCGCCCTCAATATCGTCAATACCCTCTTTAACCGCATGAACGTCGAAGGAGTGGGCCAGGCCAAGGCCGTCATCTTCGTCGTCGTCGTGGTCGTCATCGCGTACTTCCAGCTACGCGCGACCCGAAGCAAGGAAGTCGAGGCCTAAACCATGACTGCCCCCGTCACCAACAACCCGCACGAGGCCAAGAAGCCCGCGGCCAAGGTCCACAAGCTGCCCACGGACAACGCAACCAAGATGTCCGGCGGCGCGAAGACCATCATCTACTTTGTCCTCGCGTTCTTCACCGTCGTCTTCCTCGGCCCCATCCTGTTCATCATCATCAACTCGTTTAAGTCGAAGTTCGCCATTTCCTCGGACCCGTTTTCCATTCCGGTAGGAGAGACCTTCGTCGGGTTTGAGAACTTCGCAGTAGGCCTGATGAAGCAGGGCTTCCTCGAAGCCACCCTGTGGTCGTTTGTCATCACCATCCTGTCCGTCGCCGTCATCGTGTTCTTCTCCGCGATGACCGCGTACTACATCACCCGCGTGAAGACGTGGTGGACGAACCTTCTGTACTACCTCTTCGTCGTGTCCATGATTATTCCGTTCCAGATGGTCATGTTCCCCACGGTGAAGATCGCAGATATGCTCCACCTCAACAACCCGCTGGGCATCGTCGTACTTTACTTGGGCTTCGGCTCGGGCCTGTCGGTGTTTATGTTCGCTGGCTTCGTCAAATCCATCCCGGTGGAGATCGAGGAAGCCGCCATGATCGACGGCTGCGGCCCCATCCAGAACTACTTCAAGGTAGTCCTGCCCATGCTCAAGCCCACCGCCGTCACGGTGGCCATCCTCAACGCCATGTGGGTCTGGAACGACTACCTTCTGCCGTACCTCGTCATCGGCCTTTCCACCCGGTACAAGACCATCCCGGTCGTCGTCCAATCCTTCGTCGGCTCCAACGGTAACCGCGACATGGGCGCCATGATGGCCATGCTCGTGCTCGCCATCATCCCCATCGTCATTTTCTACTTCGTGACGCAGAAGCACATCATCGAGGGTGTCGCCGCCGGCGCCGTCAAGGGTTAAACGCCACGCACTCCGCCCCGCACGGCCTGTGCGGGGCGTTTCCATGTCCATCGAATAGGGTAGAGGCTTATGAATAGATTCCTGGGACCCGAATCCAAGTTCTACGAGGTGCTCTCCCTCTTCGCTGATTTGGTCATCGTCAACGTGTTGCTCGTGGTCTCCAGCTTCCCCATCTTCACGGCGGGCATGAGCCTGCGCACCGCGCACGACGTCATCGGGGACATGGTCCGCGAGGAAGGCACCAGCCGCGGCCGGACATTCCTGCGCCGCTTGCTCGTGCGCCCAGGCATCAATTCGGCATGGTGGCTCATCGTCCTCGCCGTAGGTGCATTGGCCGCCTATGAGTTCGCCATCATCGCCCGCGCTGAGCTCGGCACCGCGGGCCTCGTTCTCCGCGCGGGCCTACTCTCAGGCCTCATCGTACTCGCCGGCATTACCGTCTGGTTCTTCCATCTGGACCCCCAGCTTGCCGATGCCCCCTTCGCCCACCGTCTCGCTGCCGCCGCAACGTCCGCCGTGCGCTTCCTTCCGCGCACGCTTCTCGCGCTGGTGCCGTGGGCGCTGCTCCTCGGCTTTCCTTTCTTCGTGCCGAGCGCGTGGGGCGGCTGGCTCTTCTTCGTCGTCGCGGTGGGGCCTGCGCTGGCCATCTACCTGGGCGAGCTCGCGCTGCAGTGGCCGGCGCTGTCCATCAAAGACGACGCGGGGAGCTAGCCCGGAGTCGAGTGCAGCGTAGGGGGAGTATCCAGCAGGAAACTGTCAGGAATTGCCAGCCGACGCGAAGTTGCGCGGAAGCGTCCAAGCAGCTCCGTGCCCCATAATGAATTCATGCGTTTGAGAGAGCGCATACCTTGAGAGAGTTGAGAGCCCCTGGTTCCGGGGGCGGCGGCGTAAGACACCGCCGAGAGGGACCGCTTGCGAGAGATAGAGACGCCGCGAGCCCCAACCTTCGGGTTGGGGCTTGCGGTGTTTTCGGCGGCGGACGGGCGCACCGGCACAACACGGAAGCACCCCGCCACCAGCAGCGTGCTGGGACGGGGTGCTTCGGGGAAGTCTCGCGGGGGACTTACTTGGACTGCGCCTCTTCCTGCTCCTTGAGCAAGCGAGCGGCAGTGCGGCGGCGACTGCGCAGGTTCTCGATGCGCTGCTGCAGCAGCTCCTCAAGCTCGTCGATGGAACGACGCTCGAGCAGCATGTCCCAGTGGGTGCGCGGCGGCTTGGCCGGCTTGGACTCGACGCCCTCGCCCTCGACGAGGGTGCCCCACTTGCCGTTCTTGCACAGCCATTCCTCGGGGATTTCGGCCTCGTCCGCGAAGGGAACCTCGAATACGTCGCCATCTTCGGTGCGGTACTTCACCATCTGACGCGGCGCGAGATCGTGGTCGCGGTCGGTTTCATAGCTTACGGCGCCCATACGGCTGCCGCGCAGTACGCGATCTGCCATTGCCTCATCATCCTTTTTCTGCTTCTAGTCCGGCCGTGAACGCACTCGTTCGGCTCTGCCGCGCCGCAGGGGCGAAACAGGGGAGAGCGAGACCGTCCACACAAGGTATATAAGTATAACGGACCACCGGGTGCGTTTGTTCCCAAAGCACGCAAAGTGGGCTAAGATCGCCTAAGTGACTCAAACTTTTGGCCAGCGACAGCGCCCCGCAACGTGCCAATGGTGCGGTCGCGAACTGCACTCAACTGGTCGCGGACGGCCCCGCAAGTTCTGCAGTCCCGCATGCAAGCAACGCGCCTACGAGCAGCGTCATAACGTCTCCGGAACCACCATTCCTTCAGACGCAGTCATCATGACGCGAGCCCGGGCAGACAGCCTGCGCGATGGGCTTTTTGAACTGCGGTGTTCGGCCGAGGACATCGCCACGGCAACGAGCGAGGGCGCCGACGCTCACGAGGTTAAACAACTGTGCGACGAGCTGGTAGAACTCGCTCGCCGTTTGGAGGAATTGAAATAGCAATGAAGAATCTTTTGGCGAACCGCAAGCTCGTTATCACCTTTTTCATCGTGATCATCGTGCTGCTCACGCTCGTTGCGTTCGTGCCGCTGGTTATCTCTCTCGTGTCCGGCCGCGGCGTCCAGACCGAGGGAGTCAACGCGAGCCACGCGAAGGCCGCTGAAGTCGAGCTCGATGGCGACTGGACGGTCACGAAGGGCAAGCCGGACAACCACACGTCCGTGGGCTTTACCTTCCACGAGGTGCTGCCTGCCGAGAAGAAAGATACGTCCGGTTCGACCACGGCCGTGAGCGGCGACGCCACAATTGAAAATAATGTCCTTGAGCAGGGCACCATCACGGTGGACATGAACGAGCTGACCACGGACAAGAAGGTCCGCGATCAGAACATGAAGTCCAAGCTCTTTGAGACCACAACGTACCCGGAGGCCACCTTCATGGTCACCAAGCCGGTCGATCTCTCCGCCGTCCCGGACGATGGCACCATTGGCAAGGTCAGCCTCACCGGCGACCTCACCATCAAGGACCAGACGCACGAGGTCACCGAGGACTTCGACGTCCTGCGCGATGGCAAGGAGCTCGTCGTCGGCGGCGATATTCCCATCAACCGCACGGACTACGACGTCAATACGCCGGAACTCATCGCCGCTAAGATCGACGAGGACGGCTTCATCAACATCCGTATCTCGTTCAAGCACGCCAACTAAGCACGCGCCACGCACGCAGCGTCCAAGGGAAACACTCGTATGAACTCTCGCGTCATGATTCCGGTTATCTGGTTCCGGCTCATCATTGTCATCGCGTTTACGATTTTCGTCGCCACGCAAAAGATGTGGATCGTCGCGGGCATCGCGGCGCTGTTGGCGTTGCTCAGCGTCTGGCAGCTCGTCGCCGCGTATCGAAACCGCGACTAAACCCACGATCGCGGCACGCAGACCACCGAACCAACGTCCGGCGCTATAGCGCTAGTTTCGTAACTGTTACGTTAATGGGGTTGCATCGAGGACACGGGGAGAAGGGGAATTTCGCCCCAGCAGCGCAATCGGAACACAGCGACACAACAGTGCCGAAAGACTCGTTCTATACACGCGCCAGACATAAGGGACTGAATAGTTCTGCGGCGGTTTCGAAGTCACGATGAGCCCGGACGTGCCGAAGGAATTTCTGGCGACAGGCTCAGCGAAGGACGCTGAAGCCTAGGCGAGCACAACGGTGCGCCAGCGGACGGTGGACGGGAATGCGGCGGGCGATATTGGGGGCATCGGCAAGCGCTGCACGATAACATGCAGATCGTGATAGATGTCCGATAATGCACATTATGTCAAAACAGCGATGAGGAGACTTCCCCACGTTTGGGCCTGTCTGCCAGATTACTGCGCGCAATCCCCGTGGCACAGACGCCGAAGCCTTACTATTGAGTCCATGACTATTCAGCACATCGTTGACAAGCCGTCGCGCGCCGCCCTGTTCCTCGTTCTCGACGTCACTCCGGGCGGCGAAGTTGCCGTCCGCGACTTCATCGGCGGATTCAAGGGTCTGGTCAAGTCACTGAATTTCCGTTATAGCGCCGAGGATCTTTTCGCGGTCATCGGCATTGGCGCGAAGCTCTGGCCGCGGCTCACGTCCGCACCCGTGCCGGCGGGGCTTAAGGAGTTTGAGGAAATCTCCCAAGGCAAGTACACAGCCCCGTCGACGCCGGGTGATCTCCTCTTCCATTTCCGCGCGGAGTCCTATGACGTATGTCACGAGCTGGCGTCGCAGATTCTCACGAAACTCGGTGACGCGGTGCGCGTGCTCGATGAGACGCAGGGTTTCAAGTACCTGGACGGCCGCGACCTGTTGGGCTTCGTGGATGGCTCGGCTAACCCGACGGATAACGAGGCGCTCGAGACTGTCCTCCTGCCCGAGGACGCGGATTACCCGCGCGGTTCCTATGTCACCGTGCAGAAATACACGCATGACCTCAAGGCGTGGGCGCAGCTCACCGTCGAGGAACAAGAAGACGTCATTGGCCGATCCAAGGTCGACGACATCGAGATGGACGACGACGTCAAGCCGTCTAACTCCCACGTAGCACTCAACGACCTGGACGAGGATATCTACCGCGAGAACATGGCGTTTGGTTCTTTCGCCTCGGGCGAAATGGGCACGTACTTCATCGGCTACGCGCGCGACCCGGAGTTCGTCAACGAGCGCCTGCGCAATATGTTCATCGGCGATCCGGTGGGCAATTACGACCGTATCCTGGACTTTTCCACGGCCGTGACGGGCACGAACTTTTTCGTGCCGAGCCTCACCCTCATGGGCGAGTTCAGTGAGCTGCCACTTCCCTAGCCTGCTGTATTAAATAGTAAAGCGCGGTGCCAGGACGGTCCCGCGCTTTTAGCGTTAGTTAAGCGCGCGGCGATGGATGAGTGCCGCGACGACCGCGCCGGTGATATGGGCGTCCACCCGACATGCTCGATGCACCACATGGGTATCAGTGACTCGCTGCTAGCCCTGGCCAACGCGAGCGGCGAGGCCAAGGTGCCAGAGGGTGCGACGTGCTGTGGCACCGCCGACGACCGCGGGCTGTTCCACCCGGAGCTCGTCGAATCCGCGACCCGCGAGGAGCGCGCCTCCCTCAACGCAGAGCACTTCGACGCGTTTGTCTCGGACAACCGCACGTGCGAGATGGGCTTGGAGATGATGACCGGCCGCACGTACGACTCCATTGCTGTGCTGCTCGAGCGCGCGTCTCGCCCAGTGGTCACACCCTAGCCTGTGCCACATTGCCCACCGCGCCTAAACGCGCGCGTTTCATTCCGTGGAACGATGCGACACGCCGTGGAACCGCTGCCCGCCTTCGTTGTGACGAGGGCGGGCAGTTGCCGTTTTTCGGGTTGACCTCGGAGTCTTGGAGTGCCAACGAAACGCGCGTGAGAAATCGATGGACTAGTTCAAAGAATTCCGTAGAATGGTCTTGCAATTTCATGACATGAGATATTATGCTTGGGCACATTCACCAATTGGGTGATAGAAACTTCATTTCTCTTAATGCACAAGGAGGGTTTTGCCGTGACGACGACCGCACCTGCCACAGCACCCGCCGCCACTACCACGACGGCACAATTGACTAAGCGCGATCGTCGACGCATCGCTTTCGCGTCGACCATCGGCACCACCATCGAGTTCTACGATTTCTATATTTATGCCACGGCTGCCGTCGCCGTGTTCCCCTACCTCTTCTTCCCGAAGACGGAAGACCCCACGATTGCACTGCTCCAGTCCTTCGCCACCTTTGGCCTCGCGTTCGTTGCCCGCCCGCTGGGCTCGGTCGTCTTCGGCCACTTCGGTGACCGCATCGGCCGCAAGGCCACCCTGGTGGGCGCGCTGCTCACCATGGGTATCGCCACCTTCATCATCGGCATCCTTCCCACCTACGCCACCGCGGGCATCCTTGCACCAGCGCTGCTGGCGCTCATGCGCTTCTGCCAGGGCCTGGGCCTGGGCGGCGAGTGGTCCGGAGCGGCCCTGCTGGCCTCCGAGACCGCCGAAGACGGCAAGCGTGCGAAGGCCGCCATGTGGCCGCAGTTCGGCGCCCCGTTCGGCTTCTTTCTCGCTAATGGCTTCTTCCTCACCTTGGTCGCCACCATGGACTACCACCGTGGCGACACGACGGGCACGTTCATGGAGTGGGGCTGGCGCCTGCCGTTCCTGAGCTCTGCGGTGATGGTCCTCATCGGCCTCTACGTCCGCCTGAAGCTGGAAGAAACTCCGGTCTTCCAGCAGGCTGTGGACTCCGGCAAGAAGGCCAAGTCCCCCATCCTCGAGGTTTTCAAGACTGCATGGCTCCCCACCCTCATCGGCACCTTCGTCATGGTGTCCTGCTACACGCTGTTCTACCTGGTCACCACCTGGATCCTGTCCTACGGCATCGGCGATAGCTCCAAAGGCCTGGGCCTGAACATCCCGTACATCCAGTTCCTGGAAATCCAGCTGATCTCCATCTTCGCCTTCATAGTCGGCATCCCTGTCGCCTCGCTGCTGGCTGATAAGTATGGCCGCAAGCCGGTCCTCACGGTGACCTCCGCCATCATGATAGCCTTCGGCTTCACGTTCCCGTTCTTCCTAGACATCGAAACGGCGACCACCGGTTCCGTCCTGGCCTTCCTCACGCTCGGCATGTTCATCATGGGCCTCATCTTCGGTCCGATGTCTGCGGTCCTGCCTGAGCTGTTCCCGACCAACGTCCGCTACACCGGCTCCGGTATCGCGTACAACGTCTCCTCCATCCTGGGCGCTGCGGTTGCGCCATTCATCGCCACCTGGCTGGTGAAGACGCAGGGTGTCGCCGCCGTCGGCTACTACCTCATCATCGTCTCCGCCCTCTCCCTGGTCGCTATCATCGCGATGCGCGAGATGAGCAAGGTCGACCTCACCGAGGTCTAAACCCCACACTCCGCACAGACCAATCCCCCGCGAACAGGAGCGCGGGGGATTTCTCGTGTGCGAGCTCGGCTGGCCTAACGGCGGCCGCCGCGATTGCGGTGGACGAGCGTGAACTGGACGGAGTCCGCCATGCCGAGCGCGAAGAGCGCCTCGCGCAGCGCGAATTGATAGGTCCACAGGCGGCGGTAGACCGGGTCGAAGCCGGCGGCGGCGGCCTCGCGGAGGTGGCCCACGAAGAAGGAGCGCTCCTGCTCGAGAGACTCTCGGTAGTGCGGTCCGGTGTGGGTCTGGGCCACAATGCGCAGGCCGGTGCTACGCTCGACCAACTTGTTGATCTCGGGGACGGTGAGCAGGCCAAGACCGGGCCACACGTAGGCCTTGAGCGCCTGCAGCGCGTCGCGACCGGGGCCGGTCATCTGCTCCGTGGCGACGGTCGCTTGGATCACGGCGCGGCCGCTGGCATCGAGAAGCCGGTCGATGGCCTGCACGTAGCGTCCACGCTCCCGACTGCCCAGGGATTCCAGGGCCTCGATGGAGATGATCGCGTCATACCGACCGCGCCATTCCTGCGGGCTCGGCACGAGGTGCTCGATATCTTGGCAGGCCACGTTGTCAGAGACGCCAGCGAGCACGAGATGCTCGCGGACGGCCTCGGCACGCTCGGGGTCAGCCGTAAGAATATCGACGACAGCGCGGCGCTCGGCCGCCTGAACGGCGGCCTGGAGACCCGTCGCCGGGAAAACCAGGACGTGGGAGCCGGCGCCGACACGGGTGGCATCGGCAAGCCAGGCTGCGGCGCGCTCTTGGGCGGAGCGCAAATCCTCGCGGTCGACGGCGGTGGGCTCCGACAGATGGGTGACGTCGACGAAGTGCTCCTTGGCGCCGGAGCGCTCATAGGCCGGCACTGACTCGCGAACCGTCGTCGGCACGCCCGTGGAAAAAATTCCGCCCTGGTGGCTCACGCGATCCCCGGCGTAGAGCTTTACCAGCTCTGTGGGCAGCTCCCCGCCCGTCGCGGGCGATTCGGGCACTGCGGGGGTCTTGGGTGCGTACCCAGCACCGAGCAGGCGCTTGAGGACACGCACGAGATGCGCGGAGTCCGGCGTCGTCCACTCTCCGGCGAGATAGGACTCCGCGAAGCCTACCCAGCCGCCGTGCGCGAGGCGGTCGAAGAGCGCGTCATGCGCGACCCGCAGGTCAGCGTCAGCGCCCTCTAGTACCAGTCCCGCCGCGTCGCAGGCCTGCGCAAACTGAGCCTCCGCGCGCCGGGCACGCCACGCGCCAAAGCGAGGAACGGGCACCTCCGCCACGCCTGGCCACAGCTGCGCATCAATGGCGTCAAGATGGGAATGGCTCACGGTGCCCCTTACTCATTAGAACCGGCGAACGACGGACAATACCCGCCAGTTTAGGCGGCGCAGAGCGCCGCAGCGCCCAGGCGGGGCCGCGCGCCCGGAGTATTTTGTGACCTAAACTATGCCGACCAAGGAGCAACCTATTACACTAGCCGGGTAGCTAAAAACACGGCTGTATATCTTTACAAGAGAGGTTTTACTCACACATGGCTGAGAACGCTTTCCGTCCCAACGGCGGCCGCCACCACGTCGTCGTTATTGGTGCAGGCTTCGGCGGCTTAAACGCCGTCAAGTCCTTGAAGAACGCTGATGTTGACGTCACGCTCATCGACAAGAAGAACCACCACCTGTTCCAGCCGATGCTCTACCAGGTAGCCACCGGCCTCGTCTCCTCCGGCGAGATCGCTCCGTCCACCCGCCAGATTCTGCGCGACCAGGACAACGCCCACTTCGTCAACGGCAACGTGACGGACATCGACATCAAAGCCCAGACCGTCACCGCGGCTCTGGACGACACCGAGCGCACCTTCGAGTACGACTCCCTCATCGTCGCCGCTGGCGCTGGCCAGTCCTACTTCGGCAACGACCACTTCGCCGAGTTCGCGCCGGGCATGAAGACCCTGGATGACGCGCTCGAGCTGCGCGCCAACATCATTGCCGCCTTCGAGAAGGCAGAGCTGACCGATGACCCGGCTGAGCGCGAGAAGCTCCTCACCTTCGTCATCGTCGGTGCTGGCCCGACCGGCGTCGAGCTCACCGGCCAGATCGCAGAGATGGCCAAGCGCTCCTTCAACGGCCAGTTCTCCAACTTCTCGCCGTCGTCTGCGAAGATTTACCTCCTCGACGGTGCACCGCAGGTCCTGCCGCCGTTCGGCAAGCGCTTGGGCCGCAAAGCACAGCGCACGCTGGAGAAGCTGGGCGTCGACGTACGCCTCAACGCCATGGTCACCAACGTGGACGAGAAGTCCGTGACCTACAAGGACATGAAGACCGAACAGGAGACCACCATCGAGGCTGGCGTCAAGATCTGGTCCGCCGGTGTTGCCGCTTCCCCGCTGGGCAAGATGGTTGCCGAACAAGCTGGCGTCGAGACCGACCGCGCAGGCCGCGTCCCGGTTAACGAGGACCTCACCCTGGGCGAGTACTCCAACGTCTACGTCATCGGCGACATGATGGGTCTTAACCGTCTGCCGGGCCTGGCACAGGTCGCCATGCAGGGTGGCGCACACGCTGCCAAGCTCATCGAGGCCAAGCTGGATGAGGAGTCCACTGCGAACGAAAAGGAGGCCTTCGACTACTTCGATAAGGGCTCCATGGCCGTCATCTCCCGCTTCAACGCTGTGGTGAAGATGGGCAAGACCGAAATGACCGGCTTCCCGGCATGGATCGCCTGGCTGGCTCTCCACGTCGCATACCTCGTCGGCTTCCGTTCCCGCGCCATCGTGGCCCTCAACTGGCTCATCAATGCCGTGTCCCCGGTCCGCGGCAACCTCGCAATCACGGACCAGCAGCGTTTGGCCCGCAACAAGATGGGCAAGGACGCGTAAGTCTTCTCTTCCCCATCATTCCCCCGTCTCGCTGTATCGCGAACGGGGGATTTTTATGCCCAAAACCGCGCACACACCTACGGTCCTTTGTTAGTGTCGAGAGCGCAACATGGGGTGCCAAGGCTCGAAGCCGCGGCTGAGATAACACCCATCGAACCTGCACTGAGTTAGAACTAGCGAAGGGATCGTTGTGAACGACGCCGTTATTGGCGCGCCTGCTTCGGCGCGCATTCCTGCAGTACCCCGCGTACTCTCCATCGCCGGAACGGACCCCACGGGCGGGGCCGGCATCCAGGCAGACCTCAAATCCATCGCCGCGGCAGGCGGCTACGGCATGTCCGCCGTGACCGCCCTCGTCGCACAGAATACCCAGGGCGTGCGCGAGGTCCACACCCCGCCAGTCGAGTTCCTCCGCGCGCAGCTTACCGCCGTGGCCTCAGACGTCACCATTGACGCGGTGAAGATTGGCATGTTGGGCAGCGCCGCCATCGTGGCGGAGGTCTCACGCTTTCTCGCCCAACTCTCGGACGTGCCCGTGGTCCTCGACCCCGTCATGGTGGCCACGAGCGGCGACCGCCTCCTCGACCGCGACGCGGAGGCCGCCGTGCGCGAGCTGTGCGCACGTGCCACCGTAGTCACGCCCAACCTCAAGGAGCTCGCCGTGCTCACGCAGACGGCCGAGGCCACCACGCTCGAGGAAGCCATCGCCCACGCCACCGCATGGTCCGCCGACACCCGCACCACGGTCATCGTCAAGGGCGGGCACCTGCGCGGCGACCTCGCCGATAACGCCGTCGTCACCCCGGACGGCGCCGTCCACCGCGTCTCCTGTCCGCGCGTGGACACCCCGCACACCCACGGCACGGGGTGTTCCCTCTCCTCGGCGTTGGCCACCCGGCTCGGCGCCGGCGCCTCGCTTTCCGATGCCCTCTCCTGGTCCACCCGCTGGCTCCACGAGGCCATCTCCCACGCGGCCGCCCTTGAGGTCGGCCAGGGCCACGGCCCCGTCGACCATGGGCACCGCGCCCGCCGCCTCGCGGCGGCAGCTTCCACCGTCCCGGCGCGCTTCTACAGCGATGTCACGAGCACTGCGGCCGCCCCCGCGCCCCACGTTTCCGCTGCGGGCCCGGAGACGGCCCGTCTCTGGGAACTCACCGGCGACGCCTGGCAGTCCATTACGCAGCTGCCTTTCATCCAGGCGCTAGGTACCGGCACGCTGCGCGAAGAGGACTTCGCCTTTTACCTGGCGCAGGACGCGCAGTACCTCAACCAGTATTCGAAGGCGCTGGCGCGCTTAGCCGCCCTCGCACCGGACGCCGGCGCGCAGCTTCATTGGGCCTCGGGTGCCGCCGAGTGCCTCGCCATTGAGATGTCCCTTCACAAGGATTGGATTGCGCACCACACCACGACGGTCCCCTCCACAGCGCTCACCGCCCCTTCACGGGTGACAAGCGCCTACACCGACTTCCTTGTCGCCACGACGCACACCGACGACTACGTCGTCGCTGCTGCCGCGGTCCTGCCCTGCTACTGGCTCTACGCTGAGGTCGGCCTCCACCTTGCGGCCCAGAACTCGCCCGAGCACCCCTACAACGCCTGGATCACGCAATACGGCGGCGAGGAATTCCTCACCGGCGTGCGCGCCGCCATCGCGCTCGTCGAAGAAGCGCTCACTGCCGCAGACCCCGCCACGCGCTCGCGTGCCACCCGCGCCTACCTTGCGGCATGTTGGCACGAGGTGGACTTCTTCGACCAGGCTGACCGCCGCTGGTAGCTTCGTGCGGCGGCGTGAGCGTGCCGGTGACACTGAGGTGCTCTTGAGAAGCATTATTCTCTGTGGATAACTGGGCCGATTTTGCCCACTGCATGTGGAAACCTGCGCAGGTTGTCCAGAACAAAAAATGTTCCCCTAGCTTCTTCTGGCGCGTGCCTTGAGCTTCTGGGGCATGACAGTTTCTCTCTTCGCAGCTCTTAGCATAGGCGTCTCCTCGCTTCCCGAAGCCGCCGGCACGTCGCTTACTGACATCCTCACCCGCGGTGTCTCCCGCCCCGACGCGCCCACACGAAAACCCCATCGACTAGGCCGATGGGGCTAGACGTCGTGGGCTCCTCGCAGTTCTATGCGAGCAAGCTGCTCGCGTTGGGGCGACGGAAGACGACCACGAGGAACGTCGAATTGGGTCCGAAGGGCTTGAGGTCCCACGACGAGAACGTGTAGTCGGTAACAAAGCCCACGGCCTCGGCGAGTGCAATCATGTCATCGAATTCCCAACCGCGTCCCGCACCCAACGCGACGACGAAGCGGCCGCCTGGCTTGAGCGCGTTGTAGATATTGCGGTACGCGGCCTCGCGGCCGTCCGGCGCGAAGAAGCCCACCACATTGCCAGCGGCTACCGCGATATCAAAGTCATGCTCGTCGATCGCGTCCTCAGAGAGGTCACCCACACGCCAATCCCCCTCCGGGAAGTCATGCACAGCGTGTTCAATGAGGATGGGGTCGACGTCGACGCCCACCACGTCGTGGCCGAGCGCCGCCAGACGCCCGCCAAGGCGGCCGGTGCCGCAGCCAGCGTCGAGGACGCGCGAACCGCGCTCCGCCATCGCGTCAATGAGGCGCGACTCGCCGTGGATGTCTTGGCCCTGCGCCTCTAGCATCTTCCACTTGCGTGCAAAATTATGGGAATGTGCAGGGTTAGCGGCGGTGACTTCTTTCCAGGTAGGCATGCCGTTCAGTATAGGTCGCAAAACGCGCTACTATTAAGCCCGCACTGCGGTGCGTCCGTGTCAGATTGACCACGGCGTGTAGCCCGCACCGTCCAGGCCCCGCCGCGGACGGCCACACCTTACTGCGCAAGGGAGGCAGATTATGGCAGGAGTACCATCTCCGTTCAGGTCGCGTAAGCCGAAGGACCCTGCACCTGCGCACGCCCGCATTCGTGTCCCCGTCGAGCGCGCCATTGAACACTGCCGCGTCTTCGTCGACGGCGAGTCCCTCCCCGGCGAATTCACGCCTGCCACTGCGCAGGACACCGTGGATGAGTACGGCCGCGGCTTTATTTGGGTCGGTCTCCACGAGCCGGACGAGCACCAGATGACCTCCGTCGCCGAGGAATTCCACATCCACGAACTCATCGTGGAAGACGCCGTCCAGGCACACCAGCGCCCCAAGCTGGAGCGCTACGATGATCAGCTCTTCGTCGTCGCCCGCTCCGTCAACTACCGCGACCACGACGAGGTTATCGATAAGCGCCAAATCATTTCCACCGGTGAGGTGCAGATGATTATCGGCCATAACTTCATCATCACCGTCCGCCACCGCGCGAAGCTGCCCAACCTTGCCTACACTATCGGCGACGACCAGGACCTCGTGGAGCTGGGTCCCGTCGCCATGGCGTGGAAGGTGCTCGATATGCTCGTGGACCGCTATGGCGAGATTGGCAAGCTGCTGGCCATCGAGGTCGACGAACTCGAAGAGATGGTCTTTACGCCCGGCTCCAACTTTGAGATCGACCGTATCTACATGTTCAAGCGCGAGGTCCTCGAGATGAAGCACGCCATCGCACCGCTCTCCGACGCATTGAGCGCCATGATCAGCAACCACAAGGACCTCATCTCAAAGCAGCTGCGCTCCTACCTGCGCGACGTCAACGATCACGAGCTCGTGGTCAAGGACGAGGTCGCACACTTCGACGAGCGCCTTACCTCGCTTATCGATGCCTCCGTTGCCAAGGTCTCCATGCAGCAAAACGCCGATATGCGCACCATCTCCGCCATCGTTGGCATGTGGGCCGCACCCACCATGATCGCTGGCGTCTACGGCATGAACTTCGACAAGATGCCGGAGCTCCACTGGGCGTGGGGCTACCCCTTCGCCGTCTTCCTCATGGTGCTCGTCGTCGCCGTGCTGTGGTTCTGGTTCCGCAAGAATAAGTGGCTCTAAGCCGCCCAACTCCCCCAGCGACTACGCGCCCACAACGATGGTGCGCAACGTCGACTTCGCCACGAGCTCTCCGCCGTGCGACATCTCGGCTTCCCACAGCTGGGTCCGGCGTCCTGTCTGCAGCGGGCGCGCCACGCCCTCGATCGGCCCTTGTTCAACCGAGCGGATGAAGTCGGTCGAGTTGTTCACGCCCACCACGGGTCCGCCGGCCACGATGACGCCGGCGATGGACCCAAGCGACTCCGCAAAAGAAGCGTACACGCCGCCGTTGACGAGCCCCCACGGCTGATGGTGCTGCGGCCCCGCATGAATGACGCCGCGGACCTCGCCGCGGGAAAGGTGCGTATAAAGAATGCCGACCTGGGCATCGAAACCGGTATTCGACTCATTGAGCTCCGCGAGTTCCTCCTGCGTGAGTGGGCGCTGCGCGGCCGTAACAATGAGTCGGTTGAGCAAGTCCTGGCGCGCGTCGGCCGAGGAGTCCTGGTTGGTGTGGTGGCGTGTCATAAGCGTCAAGCTTAGCGCCCAACCTGCCCGACCTCGCCCACTGTGGCTGGCAACGGGCTCCCCGCCCGCGACTCCACACACTCCTACGACAGCACGCACGCAGCCACTACAGATATTCACCACACAATCCCACGCAGACGGGCATCGGCACCGCTCGGTGACGTAGGATAGACCCCATGACTGAAACGAAGAATCTCGCATCGATCGGCGTTGTGGGCCTGGCCGTGATGGGCTCCAACCTGGCACGAAACTTTGCACACAACGGCAACACCGTCGCCGTGTACAACCGCAGCCCGGAAAAGACCCGCGCACTCATCGCGGACCACGGTGATGAGGGCTCGTTCATCCCTTCCGAGACCATCGAAGACTTCGTTGCGTCCCTCGAGCGCCCGCGCAAGGCCATCATCATGGTCCAGGCTGGCAAGGCCACCGATGCCGTCATCAGCCAGCTCGTCGAGGCCATGGACGAGGGCGACATCATCATCGACGGCGGCAACTCGCTCTACACGGACACCATCCGTCGTGAGAAGGAAGTCGCCGCCAAGGGCCGCCACTTCGTCGGCGCCGGCATCTCCGGCGGCGAGGAGGGCGCGCTCAACGGCCCGTCCATCATGCCGGGCGGCCCGAAGGAGTCCTGGGAGACCCTCGGCCCCATCCTCGAGTCCATCGCCGCGAACGTGGATGGCACCCCGTGCGTGACCCACATCGGACCCGACGGTGCCGGCCACTTCGTGAAGATGGTCCACAACGGCATCGAGTACGCAGACATGCAGGTTATCGGCGAGGCCTACCAGCTCCTGCGCTACGGTTTGAACCTTGAGCCCGCCGCCATCGCGGACATCTTCCGCGAGTGGAACCAGGGTGACCTCGACTCCTACCTCATCGAAATCACCGCTGAGGTTCTCGCACAGAAGGATCCGGCCACCGGCGCCCCGCTCGTCGACGTCATCCTCGACGCCGCGGGCCAGAAGGGCACGGGCCGTTGGACCGCCATCAACGGCCTGGAGCTGGGCACCCCGGTTACCGCCATCGCCGAGGCCGTCTTCGCCCGTGGCCTCTCCTCCGCCACCGCGCAGCGCGCCGCCGCTCAGGAAGGCGGCCTGCCCGCGGGCATCATCGACGACGGCGGAGTCGACCCGGACGAGTTCGTTGAGGACGTACGCCGCGCTCTCTATGCTTCCAAGCTCATCGCCTACTCCCAGGGCTTCGACGAAATCAAGGCTGGCTCAGACCAGTACGGCTGGGACGTCGACCCGCGCGATCTCGCCACCATCTGGCGTGGCGGCTGCATCATCCGCGCGAAGTTCTTGAACCGCATCCGCGAGGCCTACGACACCAACCCGGAGCTTCCGGCCCTCATTCTCGACCCGTACTTCAAGGGCGAGCTGGAGGACCTCATTCAGCCCTGGCGCCGCGTAGTCGCTGCTGCCACGCACATGGGCCTGCCGGTGCCGGTGTTCGCCTCGTCGCTGTCCTACTACGATTCCCTGCGCGCCGAGCGCCTGCCCGCCGCCCTCATCCAGGGCCAGCGCGACTTCTTCGGTGCCCACACCTTCAAGCGCACGGACCGTGAAGGCACGTTCCACATCGAGTGGTCCACGGACCGCTCCCTGACGCAGACCGACGCCTAAGCCTACTAACCGCCTAGGCGCAACCAGCGCACAGGCCAACGCCCCGACCACCTCTTTCAATGAGGCGGCTGGGGCGTTTCCTGTGTCCGCGATCCACTGCTAGAAAGTGGCTTAAACCAAGCCCATCCACTTCCAGTACGTCGCGGAGAAGAGAAGCACAAGCAGGTAGCCCACGATGGTGAGCGGAACACCCGTCTTGAGGAACTGCTTGGTGGAAAACGCGCCGGTACCGTAGGCCAGCATGTTCTGCGGTGCGGAAACCGGCAGCAGGAAGCCGAAGCAGATAACGAACTGCTGGATGACGACGAAGCCAATGCCGTCGTTGGGCAGAGACAGCGTCGAGGCGAGCGCAATGAAGACCGGGATAAGGGCCGAAGCCAACGAGGTCGCGGACGCGAAGCCTAGGTGGATGAAGATATTGAACAGTGCCACGAGCGCAATCGTTGCGAGGATGGGCAGGGAGTCAAGGCCCATGAGACCGAAAGTCTTCTCCGACAGCCAGGTCGCAGCACCCGTGTCCAAAAGGAAGGAGCCGAGCGAGATACCGATGGCGAAGACGATGAGCGTACCCCAGCTCACCTTGGCCTGAGCTTCCTTCCAGGTAAATACGCCCACGCCCGGAAGCAGCATGATGGCCACAGCCACGGCTGTGACGACAGCGGAGCTGATCGGGTGGAGAAGATCCTCCGTCGCCCAGAAGCACAGCAGCAGAACGGAGATGACCACGAGTCGTTTCTCAGCACCGGACATGGGACCCAAGTCACGAAGCTGCTTGGCGACGAGTTCTTTGCCACCCTCAATCCGGTCGGTCTCGGGCTTGATAACTGCGCGCATGATGAAGTACAACGCAACGGACATGAGCACTGACCACGGTGCGGCCCAGAGGAACCACTGGCCCCAGCTCACGGACTGGTCCATCTGCTTTTCAATGAAGCCAACCGCTACGAGATTCTGCGCAGCTGCGGTCTTAATGCCCACGTTCCAGATGGACACGGCCTGCGCCGCAGTGATGACCAGGAGCGCACCAAGCTTCGAATTATTCGACAAGCCGAAGGCCGCGACCATGCCCAGCAGAATCGGGACCACTGCACCAGCACGCGCAGTTGCGGACGGTACGAAGAAAGCCAGGATAATGGCGATGACGATGGCGCCGGCCACGATATGCGACGTCTTCTCCCCCGCTACTTTGAGCACGACGAGCGCAATGCGCTTGTGCAAGCCCGTGACCTGCATGGCACCGGCAAGGATAAGCGCCGCCGCGACGAGCGCGACCGCCGAGGACGAAAAGCCGTCCATGGCCACGCCGAGCGCCTTCGAGGTACCGATGATCTCACCGGGATTTTCAGGATCGGGCGTGAGTCCCAGGATCACCGAAATAAGGCCCACGATAAGGAGGGCACTCACCGGATACGACACGGCTTCCGTCACCCACATGATGACAGCGAACGCAAGCATCGCCAAGGCCACTTGACCCGGCTGGTTCAAGGACTCGATGGGAAGCACAAGCACGGTGACCAACGCCGCGACAGCGACGAAGAACCAGGCCGCGTTAATATCGAACGCACGCTTCTTCACAGGGGCTGCTGCGCTGTCCGCTCGCTTTTCGTGCACGGCAGCGGCGCCGCCTGACGTGTTTTCTTGAGACATTCGTCTTACTCCTTTAGTGCTCTCACCGCACGGTGCCACACATGCCCCGGCGGCCGCAGGAACTCCCACGGGGTGATGCGCGCCAGCCCCCCGCGGGACCACCTCATAGGCCCACTTTGGCGAATACTCGCCCATGCATGCCATATAGTCGCGCCCTTGTCCTCTGGGCTTTCGCGCCGTACCCCTTTAGGTTATAACCTCTTGTGGATATCTTCTAACCAAGCAGTCCCTCACGCCTATGGGATTTCTCACGTCACGGTCACAAAAGCGAATAAAACACCCATTTCACCGGCGATCCGTGTTTTCATCCATCCCGGCTATAGACTGGATAAACAATGACTACTTTCGCCGATCTTGGCCTGCCTCGCGACATCGTTTACATCCTCTCCCGCCAAGGGATCGAGTCCCCCTTCCCCATCCAAGAAGCCGCCATTCCGGACGCGCTCGCGGGCAAGGACGTCCTCGGCCGCGGCCCCACGGGCTCCGGCAAGACCTTTACTTTTGGTCTGCCCATCATCACCCGCCTGGCGGACTCCGGCGCGTCCAAGCCACAGCGCCCGCGCGGCCTCATCCTCGCGCCCACCCGCGAGCTCGCCATCCAAATCCAGGAACGCCTCGACGAGCCCGCTAATGCGCTGGGCCTGCGCACCCTCGCCGTCGTCGGCGGCGTCAACATCAACCACCACATCCGCGCACTCGCCCGCCCCGTCGACATCCTCGTCGCCACCCCAGGCCGCGCACAGGACCTCATCAACCAGAAGAAGCTCTCCCTCGCCGACGTGCAGATCACAGCCCTCGACGAGGCCGACCACATGGCTGACATGGGCTTCCTACCTCAGGTGCGCAAGCTCCTCGACCTCACGTCGAACACTGGCCAGCGCCTGCTCTTCTCCGCCACGCTTGATGGCGACGTCAACAAGCTGGTCAAGCAGTACATGCACAACCCGGTGACGCACTCCACCGCGCCGGTCGAGGCCGCCGTGGGCACCATGGAGCACTTCGTCGCCTTCGTCGGCGACCGCGACACCCGCAACGACGTCGTGCTCACCCTCGGCGCACGCGAGGGCAAGACCATCATGTTTATGCGCACCAAGCACGGCGTCGATCGCCAGGCGAAGAAACTGCGTCGCGCCGGCATCAACGCGATGCCGCTGCACGGTGATAAGGGTCAGGGTGCACGCACCCGCGCCATCGAGGGCTTTGGCGACGGCTCCGTGCCGGTCCTCGTCGCCACCGATATCGCTGCCCGCGGCATCGACATCGACGATGTCTCGCTCGTCGTCCACGTCGATCCGCCCGCGGAACACAAGGCTTACCTCCACCGTGCGGGACGTACGGCCCGCGGTGGCCACTCCGGCACCGTGCTCACTCTCGTCATGGACCAGCAGCGCGACGAGGTCGCCGCGCTGCTGAAGAAGGCCGGCGTCGAGGCCCGCAAGCTCGAGCTTGCCGATGCCCCCTCGCCCGCCCTCGACCCCGAGCTCGTCCGCATCACGGGGGCGCGCAAGCCTACCGGCGCTCCGTTGCCGCCTCCGGGCCAGGCCGTGCAGGGCGGCCAGTCCTCGGCGAAGAAGTCAGGCGCACCGAAGTCGTCGGGCGAGGGCCGCAGGTCCCGCTCACGTCGCGGAAAGTCCTCGAACGGCGGCGCACGCGAGGACTCCGCAGGCGGCTCACGTTCTGGCTCGCGCCGTCGTTCCACACGTCGCAGCAATGGCGGTCAGAATGGCCAAGGCGGCGGCAACTCCCACAGGGGTGGCCAAGGACGAGGTGGTCAAGGTCGCGGCGGACGACAGGGTCGCCCGGGGCGCTCGTGATGGCGAGCTTGTCCGCACTCACATACCTCACCCCGGAGGAGTGGAAGCCGCGCCATGCGGCTCACGTCGCCGCGGCCGAGGAACGCCTTGCGCGGTTCCGGCACCCCGGCGGCTATCACCCGGTCTACGACTTCCTCTTCGAGTACTACCCGGTCCGCCCGTCCCACCTCACGCGCTGGCACCCGGGCTTCGGCACGGCGCTGCTCGGCGAGCCGACGGATATACCGCAGGCGGAATATCGCGACTATCGCGTCGTCGACACCCCGCGCGGTCCGGCCGTCACCGTAGACCTCGACGCATTGTGGGCACGCCGCGGCGAGTCTTTTACGTATATACGCGACCTCATGGCGAAATCGACGGTCAACCCCACGAGCTTCGATTGCTTTGGCTTGCGCGAGTGGGCGATGGTCTACAAAACGGACACTCCGCGCCACGACCTTCCGCTGCGCCTTGGCGCGGAGGGAACGAATACCGTGGTCGAAGCCAATCGCATCAAGTGCACACACTATGACGCGTTTCGCTTCTTCACCGAACCGGCCCGGCCGCTCAACCTCACAGTCTTGACGCGCGAGAGTCAGCCCGACCACGACCAGGCCGGCTGCGTCCACGCGACGATGGACCTCTACAAGTGGGCCTGGAAACTCGGCCCGCTCGTCCCCGGCGAACTCTTCCTTGAGGCGTTCGACCTCGCGGTGAAGGCACGTACGCTCGACATGGAGGCATCGCCCTACGATTGCCGTGAGTGGGGCTTTGGCGTCGTGCCCATCGAGACCTCTGAAGGCAAGGCAGAATACGTCCATCGCCAGCGTGCACTCGCGGCGGAGGGGAATCCGCTTCGTCAACGGCTTGTCGCACTCGTTGACGCCGCGCGCGCCGCTACACTTTAGCCATTGTGTAATGGGTCGCACATGCGGCCAGACCTCAGGCGGGAAGGACAGCACTCACTCATGGCACGTCATTCAAACGGTAAAGGTACGTATTCGGTGGCCTGGTGGATCATTGTGCTGGCCATCCTCATCGTCGCCGCCCTCGTCTTCGGCATCGGTTGGCTGCTGCGCGGGGGCTCCGATGAAGGGTCCACCTCCGCCGCACCCGCCGCAGCTTCCTCCAGCGCAGGGCCCGCAGACGACAACGCTTCTCAAGCACCTGCCAGCGAGAAGGAAGCACAGGACTCCCCTGCTTCTTCGTCTGCGGCAGAGTCCAAGGACGCCTCCGAGTCCTCGGCAGCTCCTTCCAGCGCCGCCCCGGCGAGTGAGAAGCCCAGCGCCGCACACGCACCTGCAGCGCCGGCCGACACGCTCTTCCTCCTCGACACGTCCGACCAGATGGCACCGAACTATGGTGCCGTCGCTGGCGCACTCGCCGACACCGCACAGGCGCTCGGCGTCGCTGGCCAATCCGTCGCGTTGTGGAATTACTCCTCGCCGCTCTCGCCCACCGCAACAGTTGGCTACCGCGACAATGTCGGATTCGGTGCCGCTGGTGACGTAGCTGCCGCCGCAACGCAGTTCGGAACCGGTGGCGTCCCGCAAACGCGAAGCGCTGTCATCGCAGCACTCGCCACCGCCCGCGATCAAGCCAACGCCACTGGCAAGGGCGCCCGCGTCGTCCTGGTCACCACCGGCACCGCCCAGGACATGGACGACGCCGCCTTCACCGCGGCACTCGACGACGTCCGCAGCGACAATGTGAAGCTCTCCGTAGTCCAGATCAGCGGTGACAAGGATGAGGCCTTGGCTAAGGCAGCAGCCTCCTACGCCACAGCATCCCCGAACGACGCCGCCAAGGCTCTCGCCACCGCCTCCGGCGTTTAACCACGTGCCTACGTGGCTTCCCAGCCTCCGTTCCTTTCACCGGCCCCGCTCACGCGGGGCCGGTGCCCTTCTTGGTCGTCGATGAATCGACGTTGCCGAACGCACGCGCTGGCGGCGCGCGCCGATCACACTGTTGCCCTCTACCTTCCTGCGACGTGGAGCGGGTTCCCGATTCATGCCCATGCACGAACGAGACCGCTGTACACAACACCGTCGCACAAGACAGCACGAACCCCGTCGTCTATCCCGTGAGCGTGGATAGACGGCGGGGTTACGCTTGAAGCGCTGCCTTAGGAGGTCTTGCGCTGGCGGCGAGCAGCGAGCTCGTCGAGACCAACAACCTCGGCCACTGGGGCATCGACAGGCTCGACGCGCTCGGACGGGAAGTTGGAGATGGTACCGGTAAGTTCCTTGACAATGCCCGGCACGGCAATGCCGAAGACGCCCTGGCCACCGGCGAGAAGGTCGATGACCTCTTCGTTGGAGCGGCACTCGTAAACGGTCGTGCCGTCGGAGACGAGGGTGAGTTCAGCGAGGTCGTTCACGCCGCGGTCACGCAGGCCCTCGACGGCCAAACGGATATTCTGCAGCGAAATACCAGTGTCAAGCAGGCGCTTGACGATCTTGAGGACGAGGACGTCCTTGAAAGAGTACAGACGCTGCGAACCGGAGCCGCGTGCGGTGCGGATGGACGGGTTGACCAAGTCCGTGCGTGCCCAGTAATCAAGCTGACGGTAGGTGATGCCGGCGACCTGGCAGGCGATCGGGACGCGGTAGCCCACTTCCTCGTCCGGGCCGAGGTCGAAGAGGGACTCTTGCACTGCCCGTTCCTTCAGCTGATTGTCTTCGGTATTGCTCACGGTATTCTCCACTGGTCTAGGCCTAGCGATCCTTGTCTCAGCCAGAATTGCAGCTGGCGAGTCAAGTCCTAGGACTTATTAAATTCCACTCACGCCGCCTAGTCAACCGTTCTTCGTCGACTGGGCGGCGTCTAACTCTTAAGTAGAACTTTAGACCTTGGAATAAACCTCTGCACCACGAGTCACAGGCGTGTCATTACATCGGCGAAATTTCTTTCACAGATTACCCCCAGGTGTTACCCCCGTGGCGCGTGTGACTGGTGTGAATAGTGTGCGCGTCGGCTTCCTGACGCGATTCGGACCAGTGCTTTCGCCCTTTGATTGGCCTTCGGCGCGTTTAGTCGGTCTCGCCGAAGTCCTCGTCTTCCATGCCGAGGGAGCGCATCATCGCTTCGAAGTCGGCGTCGGCTTGCGGGTCCCCCGAAGCCGAGGTGCTCTTGGCGTCCCCCTGCGTCGCAGGCTGGTCCGCTTGAATCTCGAGTGGGTAGGACGAGCTTAAGTATTCATCGAGTGCCTCAGGCGTGGTAAAGATAGCGACCTGAGCCAAGTCCTCCTCGTCCATGGTGAGGTCGACGCCAAAGCGGTCCGCCAGGATAATGGCGTCGCAGGCTGACACCTCGACGCTGCTGCCGCTGGCAGAGACGACATCGAAGAGGAAGACTCCCTCGTTATATGTCGACAGGGAGATGGCCTCGACGCCGCCCTGGTCGTCGAAGACGTCAATGAGAGCATCGATGGCGCGGCGGCGCTGACCTTCATAGCCCTTGACATACGCGGCGGCGAGACGCGGCTCCTGGCCCGTGGTCCAGATGGGCACGACACGCTGCTGGCCTTCAGGCTGCAGAGCGATGCAGCTGAAGTCCTCGGTGACGTCCAACACGATGTCGATGAGCGCAAGTGCGACGGTGGCCATGATTCCTCCCTAAAGGAAAGCGGGTACGACGAACAGCGGCGAGAGCGAGCGTTTAGGCGTTGAACTCGTTGCGCAGGTCCGTCTTCACCAGCGTGCCGTGCAGAGACACCACGAGCGCGGTCATCTGCTGAGAGAGTTCTTCGGCCTTCTGGCGCGCGGTATCCGACTTGCCGTTGGCGACGGGAGTGGCGGCCTGGGCGATGAGGTCAGCCTGACGACGTGCGTTGTTGCGCAGCGTCTTGAGCGAACGCTCATCAAAACCGAAAGCCTTGAGTGCGAGCGCCGTGGATACGACAGCGGCGTCATCCGCGGTGAAGAAGCCGGACTCGTCCGGCGTGATGAGGCCCAGTTTGGCGAGGGAGGCGACCTCTTCTTCGGTGCAGCCGGCCTGCGCGGCGACATCGGCGTCGGTAAGCCGCGTCAGGGCCGGGGCGCGGAACTGGTCGGCGCGCACGAGGGTCTCGCCGAGGCTGGCGCCCACGATGGCGGTCACCTGGCCGGAATCCATAGCTTCGAGCTGCTCACGGATGACCTTGAGCGGCGTGTAGTTGTCACGCTGGGTCTGCAGAATAAAGCGCAGACGGTCAACGTCGGACTCCGTGAAGCGGCGGTAACCCGAGGCCGTGCGCTGCGGTGTGATAAGCCCCTCGGACTCCAGGAAGCGGATCTTAGACACGGTGACGTCAGGGAACTGCTGATTAAGTGTCTGCAACACCACGCCAATAGACATGGTCTTAGCCTTCTTCACTCCTGCCTTGGGCTGCGTGCGGAATGCCGCGGAGCCTTGGTCGCGTGCTACTGCGTTCACTGGTTTATAACTCGCCGTATCTCTCGGGATTGTCTACTTCACTAAGGGGTATGACTTCGCGCCGCTACTATGCGGTGGCGCTACGCCGAGCCGGTGGTACAAGCACGGGCGACGCAGTGCGCGGGAAGCCGAATACGCCGCGCGACGGCCAAGTGTGCCGGACCGCCGCGCTACGCGTTTTTGTCTAGATTAGTTCTTGCCGGTGATGAAGACCAGACGGAACTTACCAATCTGGATTTCGTCACCCACCTCGAGAACCTGTGAGTTGCGCGGCTCGCGGTTCACGTAGGTGCCGTTGAGGGATCCCACGTCGACGACCTCGAACTGGCCGTCTTTGATGCGGAACTCCGCGTGGCGGCGGGAAACGGTGACATCGTCGAGGAAGATGTCTGCCTCCGGGTGGCGGCCCACGGTGGTGGTCTCCTGGTCCAAGAGGAAGCGCGCACCCGCGTTGGGACCACGCTTGACAACAAGCAGGCCCTGGCCGGCGGGCAGGTTGTCCGCACCCGTCACGGTGTTATCGGTGGCGGCGCCGGATTCCATCTCCTTTAGAAGGTCTGCGCGGAAGACAGAAGTGGTTTCCACCTGCGGTTCCGGGGTTCCAGTATGTTCGCTCATTATTACCTCCGATGTTTCGGACCAAAAGTTAACTGCTCTCAATCATAGCGATCCGCCTCGCTCGGCGGCGCCGTTGGAGCTATTTAATTTAACGGAAGATGTTTCCGATGCTGCTCATGACGGAGTTTCCAGAACCGGACAGCGGGTTATCGGAAACCATGTACGTCCACGTCGCACTCGGACGCGACAAACCCAAATCGTTAAGGTGTGCGCCGTCCTCGTCGATGAGGACGTCGTTAAAGGTCTCCACCGCCTGATCCACCGCGCGTTGAGCCAGCTGCTTGAACTCGCGCACAGCAATGCGGTGATACTCGTCGATGGGCGTCTGGCGCGCGATGGCACGCAGGTGGATGGACTCGCGGACATCGTCCATGAGCTCGAGGTGATCGGCCCACGCGAGGTCGAGGTGATAGAGCATGATCTCGCGCGCGGCAGCGACGCGGGCTTCCTCCGGCAGGGCTTCCAGCGCGGCGGCCTTCTGCGGCGCGCGCTGCTGGAATTCTTTCCACGCTTGGTCCGTGTCGAGAAGCACGGCGCGGCGCTCATCGATGATGATGCGCTGATCCGCGAGCAGCTGGTTGTACTTCCACGTCTGGGCGTGGATTTCCAGCAGCTGGCCTTCCGTCACGCGCTGGCAATGAGCGATGAAGTCGGAAACGCGCTTGGACTCGATGCGCCCGTCCGGCCCGGGCTGCGCGGACAACGACTCATCCTCGCCGCCCTGACGGACCACGTCATCCTCGAGGGAGACGAAGAAGAGGCTCAAACCGGGATCGCCCTGGCGCCCGGCACGGCCACGCAGCTGGTTGTCGAGACGCGCCGTGCGGTGGCGGGTCGTGCCAATGACGGCGAGGCCGCCGAGGTCCGCGACCGTGTCGTGGTCGCCCTCATCCGCGCCGCCGAGCTTGATGTCGGTGCCGCGGCCTGCCATCTGCGTGGAGACCGTCACGCGGCCGATATCGCCGGCTTCGGCGACGATGCGTGCTTCCTCCGCGTCGTTCTTTGCGTTGAGGACGTTGACGTCGATTCCGCGCTCGCGCAGGACCTCGGCCAGATCCTCAGACTCGGCGACATCGTGGGTGCCCACGAGCACCGGCTGGCCAGTGGAGTGGATGGCGATGATCTCTTCGACGATCGCCTTGTTCTTCTCCTCGGCTGTGGCGTAGATGCGGTCCGCCTCGTCGAAGCGGCGCAGCTCCTTGTTGCGGTCGATGACGGAGACGTGAAGGTCATAGAACTGACGCAGCTGGTCGGTCGCCTCGACGGCGGTACCAGTCATGCCGCACACGAGCGGGTAACGGCGCATCAGCTCCTGGAGCGTGACAGTGTCGAGGATGCGGCCGCCCTCGGAGACCTCAAGGCCTTCTTTGGCCTCGACGGCGGCCTGCAGGCCGTCTGGCCACCGTTGGAGGTCTGCGACGCGGCCGCGGGAGGCATCGATAAGCTGCAGCTTGCCGTCGGTGACGATGTAGTGAATGTCGCGGATGAGCAAGGCCTTGGCGTGGAGCGCCAAGTTGACCTTGACCAGGATCGTGCCGATGTTCTCCTCCGAGTAGAGGGAGTCGATGCCCAGCTCGCGCTCGACGCGCGCGGCACCGTCGTCGGTGAGCGCCACGGTGCGGCCATCCTCGGCGATGGTGTAGTCCAGGTCCTCGCGCAAGCGAGAGACGACATTCGTGATGTGGCCTGTGGGGGCCTCGCCCGGGCGGTTACCGGCGAGCACGAGCGGGACGAGAGCCTCGTCGACGAGCACGGAGTCTGCCTCGTCGACGAGCGCGACATCCGCGCGCGCTTGGACGGTCTGGGAGCGGTCCGTGATTTGGTTATCGCGCAGCACGTCGAAGCCCAGCTCGTTGACCGGGGCGTAGATAATGTCGCTGCGGTAGGCCGCGCGGCGGGAGTCCTGGTCCAACTTCTCGGTAACCGAGGCAACTGTGAGGCCAAAGAATTCGACGAGCGGGCGCATCCACTCCGCGTCGCGCTCGGCCAAGTAGTTGTTCACGGTGACGAGGTGAACGCGCTTGCCTGTAAGTGCGAACCCGGTGGCGGCCATGGCACCCACGAGGGTCTTGCCCTCACCTGTGGCCATCTGGATGACGTCGCCCTCGAGCAGACGCAGCACGGCCTGGGACTGGACGTTGAAGGGGTGCATGCCCAGGCGGCGCTCGCTCGCGACGGCAAGCGCGGCGAGGAAGGCTGACTTATCGGCGATCGCGCCGTCACGCACGGCGTCGCGCGCGTGCTGCGCGACCTCGGCGTCGCTGAGCTGCGCCAGAGACTGCGTCGCCGCAGCCGAATCGTTGACGATGGCTTTGGATTTCTTATCGTTGCGCTCGGATTGCGCACCCATCGCTTTCCAGAACCAGCCAAATGCACCCATGCGGGGCCTCCTTCATGCTTGACGTCGCCGCTCACCGCGCGGCCGCTGCGATCGCACGGGCGGCCCATTCACGGGAAAGATGAATTAGTATCTCTCCTACTCTAGCCGCCGCAGCCCACGGCTTGGTCGGAAGCATGGGGCGAGCGTGCTATGAGTTACATCTACGCGCACACTTCGTGTGCCGCACGCTCGCTCGCACGAGTTCGCTCGTGCCCGCTATTGTGGAATCCATGCAATCCGTGAATGTGACTGTCCCTTCGAGTGCCGGCACCGCGATGGCGGGAACCATCGACTTCCCTGATTCAGCGCCCAAGGCTTTCGCCATCTTCGCGCACTGCTTTGCAGGCTCGCGCCACACCCCGGGTGCGGCGCGCACAGCCAAGCAGCTCACCAACTTCGGCATCGCCACGCTGCGCTTCGACTTCCCGGGTCTCGGCCAGTCCGAGGGCAACTTCGCAGAGACGAGCTTTAGTCAAAATGTCGCGGATATCGTCGCGGCCGCCGAGTGGCTCACGGAGAACTACCGCGCCCCGCAGCTACTCATGGGTCACTCCCTCGGCGGCGCCGCATCCCTGGCCGCCGGCAGCAAGATCGACTCGCTACGTGCCATCGCCACGCTCGGCGCACCGTTTGACCCGGCACACTCGGTGCTTCACTATGCAGACAAGATCGGCGAAGTCGACGCCAACGGTGAAGTCGAGGTCACTCTCGGCGGCCGCGCGCTTACCATTTCCCGCCACTTCCTCGAGGACCTCGCAGATACCAACCCGGTGACCTACCTCTCGCGACTACGCAAGCCTCTCATGGTGCTGCACTCGCCCATCGACCAGACCGTGGGCATTGATAACGCGCAGAACATCTTCCTGTCCACGCGCTACCCCAAGTCCCTCGTGGCGCTCGATAAGGCGGACCACCTGCTCACCAAGCAAGACGCCGCCGCGCGCGCTGCCGATCTCATTGGCGGCTGGGCCGAGCAGTTCATCATCCCGGACAGCGAGCCCGAAGACGTCTCCCCGGACTCCGCCGTCACGCACACCGCGATCGGCACCAAGGTGGGCGTGGTCGTGCGTTCCAATAACCAGTCCGTCTTTGCAGACCGTTCGCGCAAGAACGGCGGCAAGGGCAAGGGCATCACGGCTGAGGGCCTGCTCATGTCCGCCATCGCCACAGGCACCCACCAGTCGCTCATCGACGCGGCCAAGGCAGCCAAGGTCGACAAGGCGATCGAAGATATCTCGGTGACGGTCACGCACGTGCACGACTCAACCTTCGAGCGCCGCATTGAGATCACCGGCGATATCAGCGAAGGACAGTGCGCCCAGCTGCGCTCCACTGCCCGTGGCGCCGGGATTGACACCCTCATTGGCCATACTCATATCGTCGACGTGGAGCCCTAAACCACTCCGCGTCCCCACGCCCCTGTCCCGCACCACATGTCGGCGCGCCGGGCAGGGGCGTCTACTATTTTCCTCATGGCTTCCACTCCCCTCGTCCTGCACCCGCTTGCCGATGCCGCCCGCTGCCCCTGCGGCACAGGCCTCACCTTCGGCGAGTGTTGCGGCAAGTACCACAAGGGCGCCGACGCCCCCACGGCTGAGACCCTCATGCGTTCACGCTTTAGCGCCTTCGTCACCGGCGACGAGGAGTACCTGTTACGCACGTGGGACCCGGACACGCGCCCTTATGATCTCCAGCTCAAGGAGACCACCATCCGCTTCTACCGCCTTGACGTCCTCGACACGGAGGGCGGCGGACTCCTTGACGACACCGGCGTCGTCGAGTTCGAGGCCTTCTACAAGGGCTCCGCCAAGGGCTCGCAGCGGGAGCGCTCGCGCTTTTTTAAGCGCGATGGCCAGTGGTTCTACTCCACCGGCGAGGTATCCTAGCGGCACTTTTGTGTCAGCGAACTACCGTGGTGTAATCTAGACCAGTCGCTAACACCAGCGACGGACGGGCTATGGCGCAGTTTGGTAGCGCACTACACTGGGGGTGTAGGGGTCGCAGGTTCAAATCCTGTTAGCCCGACAGCACTAGACGACGGTTTTGCGAATCTAGCTTAAATCATTTGTGAAACCGTCTCCGACAGATAAACCCACCGCTTAGATGCGGTGGGTTTAGTCGTTTTCGCTCTGTTCCAGTCGTTGACTAATAAGGAACACAACATGGTTCGTCCCCTCTAAAACGACTTCTAGCCCGGAACCCTTTATCGGTTTTCCGAGCTAGATGGATAAAAGTATTCAGTTGGTCTTAAGCCGCCTCGCGCGCAGGCGGTGCGTTCGGGCTTGCCTTCTCGCGCGCCGGATCGCGCGGCGGTACAGGTTTACCAGAGTCAGGAGGCGGAGTCTTTTCATCCCGATCCACCCGGCCAAGAAAACGCCGAATCATAGATACATTGGCCGCGACCACATCAAGAGCTGTATAGAAGAAGGCCGCAGCAAAACCGCGTACAGGTCTTCTCGTATGGTCACCAATAGCAGCACCACCACGATTGTTCTTTACATAGTCGTTGCGGGTTTCAATCACATTGCGCCACGTGCCATACACCTTCTTCCATTCCGGTGTCTTAAAAGCAGGGCCAGTTTGGCGGTAGCGCATTCCCTCCTTATTCGGGATGGTTACCGAGACCTTATTGGTACAGCACTTTCCTTTTGCCTTGCGCGCGGTAGATAGATTTGGCCCGGAGATGGAGGGTAGTCCTCTGTCTCTCGCGTCCTGGCGCTGACTCTTTTCCACCAAGGGACATGCCAGTGTCTTTCCTTTACCTCGTCCCGGACACATAAACATCTGGCTCTCACCGGAGAGCTTCTTGCCTTTTCTCCGCATGGCAAAGGCGCGGCGCTCGTTGATCCGCTGGTTGTAGGTGGCCTCATCAACACGTCCGGCATAGAAGTCTTCGGTGGCTTCCACCAGAGGTTTCGGCATGGCAGGACAATACCAGTGGCCTTCAACTAACCCCATGGTTTCATAGGATCCGCGCTTTCCCAGCTGATTGGTTCTGTAGTCTCCCACCAGGGTATAGCCGAGTTTGCGCAGTGGTTCATGGAAGTCTTTGGTCTTAGCCACCGCGAAGTAAGCACGATCGCCCACCACTGTGCCCTTAGGTGTCTCAGGATCATCCGTTAAATGCCGCATGGCTTCCAACCCACGGATCGCAGGGTTGTGGCTGGGCCGGTCGAAGGCCATGCCCATAATCAGGTGTGGCTGTGCATATGGGCCTTGGTCGCGGATGACTCCGGCAACAAGTGTGGTGAAGCGTCCTGGGTTTAGTTCCGCTTCTTTT
>NZ_KV796376.1:0-1323 GCF_001809185.1 Corynebacterium sp. HMSC072G08 | reverse complement strand
TGAGGTTACCCTCGTTTAGTGGACACCCTATTTGTACGGATCTTGTGTCCGTAAGAGAGGATGTTCATTGTGAGTCAACAGCGCAAGAAATACACGCCGGAGTACCGGCGTGAAGCCGCAAACCTGGTAATCGAGTCAGAGCGACCGATCGCTCATGTGGCTAAGGAAATCGGTGTTTCCGCCGGGCTTTTAGGCCGGTGGGTCAAACTCGAGCGTGAACGCCGAGGATCCTCAGATGGGATGAGTGAGGCTGATCTTCGTGCTGAGAATGCTCGTCTGCGCCGTGAGTTGGCAGAAGCCAAGATGGATAATGAGTTTTTGTCAAAAGCGACAGCCTTCTTCGCCGCGAAGCAACGCGAGCAGAAAAGTTCGAACTAATGCAGCAGGAGAAGGCAAACTACAGCATCAAACGCATGGCACGGCTATTAAAAGTGTCTCGGTCTGGATACTACAAATGGGCCCATGCGCAGCAGAAACGACTATCCGGAAAGGATGATCGGTCAGCATTTTACGATGATGTTGACCGAAAGATTCATCAGATTTGGAAAGACTCCGATGAGGTTTATGGTGCTCCGCGGATCACCGCAGAGCTCGCCGAGCGCTACTACATTTCACTTAACCGTAAGACTGTGGCGAAGCGGATGCGCATGATGGGCATTGAAGGGATTTCACCGCGTGCCTTTGTCCCGGTGACAACCATTCAATCCAAGCGTAAGTCAACTCTTCCTGACCTGGTCAAGCGCATGTTTGATACTGGTCAGCTCAACCGGGTGTGGATGTCGGATATTACCTACCTTCGCACCGGTGAGGGCTGGCTGTATTTGTGCGCGGTCCGCGATGGTCATTCCCGCAGGGTACTGGGCTGGGCAATGGATAGCGTTCAAGACACACACCTGGTTGAACGGGCCCTGCGGATGGCGCATACGCTACGCGGTAACGTTCCTGATGGGCTGGTGTTTCACGCTGACCGTGGAACGCAATTTACCAGTGAGAAGCTCTGGGAAGTGTGCCGCAACCTGGGCATCGCTCAGTCTGTGGGGCGCACTGGCGTGTGCTTCGATAACGCGATGGCCGAGTCGTTCTGGTCGACGCTAAAGACTGAATTCTACGACCGTAAGCGATGGCCTACCCGTGATACTGCACGCAAGGCCGTTGCCTACTGGATGGAAGTCGTCTACAACCGCCGGCGCCGGCACTCTGCACTCGGAATGGTCAGCCCCGTCGACTTCGAGAACCACACCGGCTCAATCAACAGCAGAAAAGAAATAGCTGCCTAACCACTAGGTAGCTCCACTACGTGTCCACGATTTGCGGGCAACCCCA
>NZ_KV796375.1:0-305 GCF_001809185.1 Corynebacterium sp. HMSC072G08 | reverse complement strand
TGATGATGTTTGAGAACTCAATAGTGTGCCAATGTACTTTTTATTTTTGTCTGTTTCAGATGGTGTGAGTGCTGTTTGTGCTGGCTTCTCTGGATGAGGGGTTGGTTGGTGTGTGCCGGGTGGCGTTGTTCGAAACACGCGTCACTGTAAACTTTTAAGTTTGTTTATCGGTGCATATGTGAACGGTTGTCGCATTTGTTTGTGATGGTTTGCTGGCCCCTCTTTTGCCCCGTCGGGTGTGGGGTCAGTGTTGTTTATTTTATGTAATTTTTGGATATGCCAGGTCATTGCCTTATTCGTTGTTT
>NZ_KV796374.1:0-15280 GCF_001809185.1 Corynebacterium sp. HMSC072G08 | reverse complement strand
GGATGAGACCTATATCCGGGTCGGGGGAAAGTGGTGCTACCTCTATCGGGCAATCACCGCCGGTGGCCAGACCCTGGACTTCTACCTCTCACCAAAACGCAACGTCGCGGCAGCGAAGCGTTTCCTGGCGAAGACGCTGCGGTCGAATAAATCGGCAGGCTATCCGCGGGTGATCAGCACCGACAAGGCCCCCTCACTCGCCAGGGCAATCTCTGAGCTGAAGGCGGAAGGCGTCTGTCCATCGACGGTCGAGCATCGTCGGGTGAAATACCTCAACAACGTCATTGAAGGCGATCATGGCCGGTTAAAGCGGATCCTGGGGCCGAAAGGAGCATTCAAAAACCGAACGTCTGCCTACCGGACGTTGAAAGGGATGGAAGCGATGCACTCATTGCGGAAGGGGCAGGGCACGATGTTTGCCTATGGTCACCCGAATCCGGATGCAGTGATTGTTAGCCGGGTATTCGAGACGGCCTGACAACACAGGAACATAGCGTTGATCACACAATAAAAACGGAGCTTTCTTGGCTCCCGCCCCAAGTTGCAACAGCACCTTCAACTGCCTCTGTCTAGTCTAGATGTAGTTGAACGGGTTTGTGAACACCCACTCGGCGAAATGCTCGCGATCGGCTCCTCCGGACCACTGTTCACATCAACGACCGTTTGTTGAACGGCGGTGTGAGTCAGCCCCAGCCCTGCGACGCCACGAACCGTCTTGGGCGGCGGATGCGAGGCGCAGGCCTGCCCATCACGCCGAGTCCCGTCGGACATGGGCACATAGCCCCGCGCCCGCCAGGCCGAGTGCCGGTACGAGAAGCGCGACGGCAGGAGGCCACACGGACATGCCTGCAGGGGCCTCTCCAAGTGCCTGGGCGAGGAGCATGTGGCTGGCGTTGAACGGCAGCCACGGCGTGATCGCCTCGAGCATCGGGACCATGGACGCGAGCTGTTCGATCAGGAGCATCCACGTGATCGGCGCGGCGACGGACACCGCGACGGAGCGCGTGAGGACGGCAAGCGCCGTCGCCATCGTCGCCCACAGGAGAACGACGAGGAGGTAGGCCGCGAGGTAGGCCCACCCTCGCGGCGACATGGCCAGCCCGTCGGGATAGAACGTCGCCGCGACGAGCGCGAGGCCGATGCCGACGACGTACGCGAATGCGAGGAACGCCCACTGGACCGCTGCCTGTGCCACCAACGAGGCCCATCGACTCTTCTGCGTGAGGAAGGACAGCGCCGTCGACCCCGCATTGATCTCGGTCGCGGTGTGTGTGCCGGCGAACACGATGGCCAGCACATGGAAGATGCTCACGCACTTGCCCAGATCACCGGCGTCGATCGGCCCTCGATAGGCCGGGTCGTAGACGATGCCCATCAGGACGATGGGGCCGACGCAGCAGCCGATCAGCAGCGCAGCGAAGATGCCTGTGGAGCGCACGGTGAGCAGTCGGCGCACCTCAGCTGTCAATGCTCGTGTCATCGCTCGGGCCTTTCTTTGCCATGTTCGGCTTCGGATGATCGGTCGGTGAGGCGGAGGAATTCCTCTTCCAGCCGGATCGGCTTGTCCGTCAGGGCAGTGATGAGCACGTCGAGGTCTCGGCAGGTCCGCGAGAGCGTGAGCGCGTCGGGGACCGTCTCGTCGAATGTCACGCAGAGTCCCTCGGGCAGTGCGGTTACGGGGACCCGCAGTCCGCGCAGAGCCTGCTCGACGCGTTCGTCGTCGTCGGTGCGGAGGAGCGCTTGGCGGCTGCGCGCGTGCAGAAGATCGGCGACGTCCCACTGGCCGAGCAAGCGGCCGTTGTCGATGACGACGAGGCGGTCGGCGAGGGTCTCCATCTCGCCGAGCAGGTGGGAGGAGACAAGGACGGCGTGGCCGCTCGCGGCGGCATCGCGCAGGAAGGCGCGCATCCACTCCATCCCCTGCGGGTCGAGGCCATTCATCGGCTCGTCGAGGACGATGTTGCGCGGTCTGCCCAGCAGGGCGGCCGCGAGCCCCAGGCGCTGCTTCATCCCGAGCGAGTAGCCGCCGATCCTGCGATGAGCTGCCTGGGTCAACGCGACGGCCTCGAGTACCTCCCAGGCGCGGCGGTCGGGTAGGCCGGCAGAAGCAGCGATGGTCGTCAGGTGCGCCAGTCCGGTCCGGCCGGGGTGGAACCAGGAGGCGTCGAGGACGGCTCCGACGACCTCGGCCGGCCTCGTCTGGGCGGTCAGCGGGAGCCCGTCGATGAGCACGGTTCCGGTGGTGGGCTTGTGGAGCCCGAGGAGGCATCGCATGGTCGTGGACTTGCCGGCTCCGTTCGGGCCTAGGAACCCGGTGATGGATCCGTCGGGGACCGTGAAGCTCAATCCTTCAACAACGGTCACCTGGCCGTAGCGCTTCGAGAGACGGTCGACCTCGATCATGCGCGCCCGCCCTGGGACCGGCTGGCCGAATCCGGATGGCCGTCCCGTCCGCCAGTCAGACGCCGGTCCAGCACCGGCGACGCCGCGGCGACGACGGCCGCGACGACGAGGGCACCGAGCGCGAGACCGGAGAGCACGTCGTGGACGTAGTGGACTCCGGCGGCCACTCGAGAGGCGGCGATCGCCAGCGCGAGAGGCAACGCGAACCAGGCGAGGCGGGGGACGACGAGGATGCAGGCGGTGGCGAAGGCAGCGGCCAGGACGGCGTGATTCGACGGCCACGACCAGTCCCCGCTCCCGGGGCAGCTGAGCACAGTGGCAGTGTCGACGACGCTGCAGGGCCGCGGCTCCTCGACCAGCAGCTTGACGGCCTCGCTCAATCCGTAGGCCGTGATCACGCCGAGTCCAGCCAGCGCCAGGAGCCAGAACCGCCGGCGCTCGCGCAGCCAGCACCAGAGAGCGAGGACGCCGGCGGTCGCCACGAGGGCAAGCAGACCGAATTCGGCCACGGATCCCACCGCCGAGGCCAGTGCCGAGCCCTCGGCGAGACCGGCGACAGCGGTGAAGAGGCGCTCACGCACCGGATACGTCGCGAGAGCGAGGGCAGCAAGAGCTGCGACGGCAATCAACAGCGCGGGCCACGGCACGGGGCGGGACGAGGATCTGCGCGACGTCGAAAGCGTGCGCGTCGAAGTTTCGTGAGTCATGAAATCCACGCTATGGACGCGGTTCGGCCTCAGAATCTGCCATGCGGGGCGACTCGTCTATGCCCACGGTCATACCGGCGAGGTGCTGCGCACGCCCGATCGAGGGAGGCGGCGAGCCCACGGTCCCCGGTAGAATGGAGCGCATGACCCTAATTGATCGTCCGTCTGCGCGCCGGAGCGTCGACGCGCTAACGGCGATCGGTTTCGGGGTGCTGGCCTCCGCGCCGGAGCCGGGCCTCTTCATGGCCCTGCTCACCGGCATCGCCGCGATCGCAATCGGGCTCTGGTCCAGGGGTCCGCGCGCGGGCCTGGGAGGACTGGCAGTGCTGGTCGTCGTGAGCATGGCCCGGGCCACGTGGCTCGACGGGCACTGGCTCTACGTCGCGGAGGAGTTGCCCCCGGCGCTCATGCGCGCTGGTGTGCCCTGGCTGATCGGTCTCGCCGTGCGCCAGTACATCGTCCTCGGGCGGAGGGCAGACCGCGAGCGAGAGCTGCGGCAGGTCCAGCGCCTGGCCGAGCTCAAGGAGCGCGCCACCGCCGACCGGCTCGCCCTCGCGCAGTCGCTGCACGACGACCTCGGCCACTCGTTGAGCCTCGTCGCGCTCAATCTCGGACGGCTCGAGATCGACCCGGCACTGCCCGAGAGCGCCCGCACCTCGCTCTTACACGCCCGCAACGACCTCGCCCACGCGGTCGAACGCCTGGGGGACTCCGTCTCCGACCTCAGATCCGGCGCTCCCGTGCTGCCAATGGGCGCAGCATCTGTCGATGCACTGCTGGCCCGGGCCCGCGCAGCCGGTGCGCGCATCACCGTGCAAGGACTGCCGGAACCCAGGCGGCTGCAGGACTTCGGAGGCGAGCAGGTCACGAGGGTCCTACAAGAAGCGATCACGAACGCAAGCAGGCACGCTCCCGGCACCCCGATCGACATCACCGCTGCCGACGTCGGTGCCGAGCTGCGTCTGAAGATCGAGAACGCCCTCGGCGAGACTCCTGCCGACGCGCACACAGCGGGCACGGGCCTGAGCACTTTGGAAAGTGAGCTCCGCGCCCACGGCGGAGAACTCGCCGCGGAGAAGACGGACAGTGCGTTCGTCCTCTCTGCGGTCCTCCCGACTCGCCGTCAGGAGCAGAGCACGCACGATGATCGCGCTGTGGAGGCGACGAGAGACGTCGATGAGAGCTCGACCGGCAGAACGAAGCTCCGCCAGCGACTGATTCTCGCCTCGACCGCGGCGATCGTCGTCGTCGGGCTCGCAGCGGTCGAGGCGCTGACGGTGGTGCAGAACCACCGCGCGCTGCTGTCGGCAGGGGCCTTCTCAAGCATCAGCGTCGGAGACGCGCGGGCGGAGACCGAGCGGATCCTGCCCGGCCACGAGCTGCCGGCCAGGCGGGGCGAGAACCGACCGGACGACTGCCACGACTACGCCGTGACCGCGAACACCTTTGACGACGCTGCCGGGGACGTGTACCGGATCTGCTTCGCGCAGGACGAGGTCTCCAGCACCGAGTACATCGCAGGAGGACAACGATGACAGCGACCGAGGCCCCGGTCAGAGTCCTGGTCGCCGACGACGACCCCCTCGTGAGGACCGGCATCGTCGGGATCCTCGACACCGATCCCGCCATCGAGGTCGTAGCCCAGGCCGCCGACGGAGCAGAGGCCCTGCGCAAGATCGACGCGCACCGTCTCGACGTCGCCCTCTTCGACATCCAGATGCCCGGGATGAGCGGACTCGACGCGCTGCAACGGCTCCGCTCCGACGGGAGCGCGCTCCCCTGCCTGTTCGTCACCACGTTCGGGGAGGACGACTACATCGCCGAGGCCATCCGGCTCGACGCAGACGGGTTTGTCCTCAAGTCCGGCGATCCGCGCCAGCTGATCGCCGGTGTGCACGCCGTCGCCGGTCGCGGAGCGTTCTTCTCGCCCTCGGTCGCCCGGCGTCTGCTCGACTCCGGCGTCTCGACGACGTACACCCAGTACGCGAGCGCCGTCGAACGCTTCGAACGCCTCACGGCTCGCGAGCGAGAGATTCTGATCCGGCTCAGCCAAGGAGAGACGAACGCTGAGATCGCGAAAGCGCTGCACCTCGCTCCCGGCACCGTCAAGGTGCACGTTTCCGCGATCCTGCGGAAGACTGAAGCGCGCAACCGCGTAGAAGCAGCCCTCAT
The DNA here is from genome assembly GCF_001809185.1 of Corynebacterium sp. HMSC072G08. Taxonomy (NCBI): domain Bacteria; kingdom Bacillati; phylum Actinomycetota; class Actinomycetes; order Mycobacteriales; family Corynebacteriaceae; genus Corynebacterium; species Corynebacterium sp. HMSC072G08. The sequence continues at coordinate 9,998 of NZ_KV796374.1, read as the reverse complement.
CGCCCTTCGCGCCGGACGAGCCTAGATCTTCTCGGGACGACGACGATCAGGCTTCGTCGTGCCGGAGCTTCGGAACGTCCGCGACGAGACCTTCGATGGTGTCTTCGGGGCGGAGACAAGCGCCGCGCAGAGGAGGTCGAAATCTGCCACGGCACCATTGTTCCCGAGTCGCGTCCGACCCTGCTCGCGCGGAGAAGGTCCCGGAGTAGATCTGGGGGCGTTCTTGTGGTCATTCTCAGAAGACGAAGTCGGCGGCTGTCTCGCCGACCTCGGCGCACATCGAAGCGACGTTGCTCGCCTCGATGTCGGTCCTGGACGTCGCAACGTCCGCGAAGTTCTTCAAAGTGTCCTCGGTGATCTCGACGCGTATCGATTCCGCCGCGACGTTCTCCAACGGCGACTTGCCGATCCACGTCGCCTCGAACGCTGCTCCATCGCCGCCGTCGACCCGCTCGAGGGTGGCGACGCCCTCGGACTTCGTCTGGCCGGCGCAGTTGACGATCCCGTAGGTGACCTCGCCCGCCTCCTCGTCGAGCACCCAGCGCTCAAGCGCGGGCGAGAAGTTCTGGATCGCGCGGAGATACTGGACATGCCCGTCCTCGACGCCCAGGTCCGCGGTTGCGCCCGACTTCTCGCCCTGGCCGCCTTCCTCGGTGCTCTCGTCGCCGGTCTCCTCGGCCGGGGTCTCCGGCTCGGTAGGCTCGGTAGCCGGTGCCGAGGGGACTGGATCCTGCGCTTCGGCATGGAACGCGGCGCGGTCCTCGTCGTCGCCGGGGTAGCTGCACCCGCTGAGCGCGAGAGCAGCGGCGGCCAGCAGTGCTGCGCCGATGGTCGTGATCGCCGCCTTCGTCATCAGACGTCACCCCTCTCGGCATCGGGCGTACCAGTGGTCGTCTTCACCTGGAGGCCCGACTTCGTCTTCATCTTCGAGACCAGGTTCGTGAACAGCTGCGGCGCGACGATGAAGGACGCGATGAGCGCCGAGGCGGCTCCGGCGATCCAGACGTTGCTGAAGATGCCGAGCGCCACCGAGAGTCCCCAGCGGAAGATCATGTAGCCGACGGTGAAGCCGAGCGCCAGCAGCGCCATCCGCCAGATGGGCGAGCGGCCCTGGAACTCCTGGAACTCGCGCCAGGCGGTCTTGAGCAGGCCGCGCGTCTCGCCGAAGTCCTTCCGGTTCTTCTCCGGGACGACGATCAGCCCCGCCTTGAGCATCATCGAGATGAGCTGCATGAAGAAGAAAAACAGGCCGGTCGCAGCCAGGTCCAGGGCTCCGGCGTTGGAGATCGCCCAGGCGGCCATGCCGACAGCGCCGCAGGCGAGCAGGGTGCCCAGCACCGTCCAGGCGTGGTTCTCGGGGCCGCCGCGGTCGAGCTTGATGTTGATGTTCTGGTCGGACATGGTCCTCACTCCTTCGTCTCGTCCAGCTTCGCGGGGCCGGAGATGATCTTGATGGCGTCGTTCGGCACGGGAGCGACGCTCTGCTGTGCCTCACCCGCCGTAGAGGAGGCCGACAAGCTGCTTCGCCATGTCCGCGGCGTCCGCCGCGATGAAAATCTCGTCATCGGTATCCAGAATCAACGCCACGGTCTCTTAGACCTCCGACCCCGACCGCCGGTTCCCGGCGGCGCCCCTGCCAACGCTTTTCACACTTTCTGGTGCCCTCCAAGACGAAAAGTCAGTTGCCGAAGAAATCTCTCTGTGAAATCTCTCTGGTACATTTGCACTAGAAGTGCCTAGGGGTGTTCCGATGCTCACCGTGCTGGTTAGAGGAGGTGGCGTGTGTGCTGACTATCGCGAAGATGGGTGCGCATTCCGTGGCCTATTATCAGTCCACGGTGGATGAGAATCGGGGGCCGGATTCGTATTATTCTGAGGACGGGAAGCAGCCTGCTTCGGTGTGGCTTCGGGGTGAGAATGTGGCTGAGGTTTCGGCGTTTTTGGGTGCCGAAAACGGCGCTGTTGTGTCCGGGAAAACGGTTGAGAATTGGTTCAATAAGGCGGTTGCCCCGAGTGGTGTAAAGCTTGGAAAAGCTCTCGGGGATAAAGGGGTTCCGGGTTTCGATCTGACGTTTTGTGCGCCGAAATCGGTGTCGCTGTTGTGGGCTATGGGGGATGATTCTGACGTTCGTGGCATCGTCGATGAAGCCCACCAGGCGGCAGTAAATCAGGCGCTGGATTATCTGTCAGAGCATGCTGGCTATACGCGAAAGCAAGACCCGACTGTGTCTCAGAAGCGTTTGATTATTGAAAAGCTGGCGGGTATTTCTGGCGTGAAATACGAGCACCGAACCTCGCGTGCGGGCGACCCGCACGTTCACTCGCACGAGTTGTTGGCGAATAAGCAGTTGTGCCAGGACGGCAGGGTTCGCACTCTTGATGGAGTCAGTTTGTACCACGAGGCGCGCGCGGCGGGCATGGTGTATCAGGCTACGGTGCGCGAGATTTTGAGTCGAAAACTTGGCGTGGAGTTCGGTCATGTGGTCAATGGTTGCGCGGAAATTGTCGGGCTTGATGACCCAGATGTGCTTGCGTCGTATTCGACTAGGGCGCGTGAGATTGACCAGTGGCAGGCCGAGAATGGTCTGGAGACGCGGGCGGCGTATGAGCGCATCGCACAGAAAGTCACCCGCCGCACTAAGGACACCGAGACTCCATTAGACGAGCTTGAAACCGAGTGGGCTAGTGCCGAACATGGCGCAACGGTGCGTGCGTTTGTGGACGGACTGGAGCCAAGAGGTAAAGAGGACTCGCGTGAATTGGGGGAGGATTTCTTGCCGAAACCTGCCCAGGTTTTGGCCGAGGTTATCGCAGAACGCTCCACGTTTACTCGTGCCGATGTGGCTGAAAAAGCAGCGGAACTTATCCGCCCTGGCGCAGTTTCTCCGCAGGATATGACTGCCACTGTGGAGCGTTTTGTTGATGCCGCGTTGGGTGAAAAAGGAACGTGGTCGGTGACTCCGGAGAAGGCCCGGCAGCTGGATAATACCCAGCGCGAAGGCTCGCAGAAGTACACCACCGTCGAGGTTGTCGACGAGGTTGAACGAGTAGTTGATATGGCTACTGCACGGGTTGAGCGCGGGGTTAATGCCGAGTCGATTCAGCCGGTTGAAGACGAACTATCTCCTGCTCAGGCGGACGCTATGCGCGCGGTTGTCAGTTCTGACTATCTGGCTTCTGTGGTAGTCGCGCCTGCCGGTGCTGGTAAGACGTCTTCACTTAAAGCCGCGCACAAGGCATGGAACCAGTCTGGTAAACACGTCGTGGGTCTAGCGCCGACTGGTAAGGCTGCTGATGTGATGGTGGGCGAGAATGTGGCTGATGAATCCATGACGATTGCCCGCGCATATGTTGGCACCGACGAGCTGACACCGGAGCAAACAGCGGCGAAGTTGGGGTGGGGCCAGGACACCGTCCTAGTCGTAGATGAAGCCGGCATGGTGTCTAACCCGGATATGGCTCGCGTGCTGGAGACGGCTAGTGCCGCAGGTTCGCGTGTGGTTTTTGTCGGTGATCCAGAGCAGTATTCGGCGGTTAAGGCACGCTCTGGTCTGCTGGCTACCTTGTCTCATGAGCTTCCCGACGCGGTCGAACTAACCGAGGTGTTCCGTCAGCGTGATGCCGGTGAGCGTGAAGCATCGAAGTGGTTGCGCGGTGGCGAAGAAGCAGACGTTTCCCGTGCCGCCGAGTGGTATATGCGCCATGAGCGCCTGCATGCTGGTTCGGTAACGGCCATGATGGACGATGCTTTGGCTGGGTGGCGTGAGGATACTGCCGCAGGCAAGCAGTCATTGCTGGTTGCTGCCACCCGCGACCAGGTCACCGCGCTTAATGCTGCGGCACAGAAGATTCGCGCCGAGCGTGGTGAGATTAACGCCGAGAGCCGATTGTGCTTGTCTGATGGTCTGGAAGCTGGCGTTGGTGATGTAGTCCTGACTCGTCGTAATGACTCGAAGCTGATTACTAGCAGCGGGGATATGGTGCGCAATGGTCAACGCTGGGTTGTTGATTCCATCGGTTATGACGGCTCGATTACTGCCCGTCGATGTGACGATACTTCTGCCACAGTGACGTTAAATAGCGATTACCTGGAAAAACATGCCCAACTCGGTTATGCCGCTACCGGGCATAGTTCCCAAGGCGCGACCGTGGATGTGTCCCGTGTCGTCGCTGGTATCGGCAACCTGGATAAAGCTAGCGTTTACGTGCCTATGACCCGTGGACGTGAAGGTAACTTCCTCTACATCGCCGAGACTCAACCGGGAGATACCGAGACCGGGCACGGCCAGATACGCCAGGTTTCTCGGCGTGAGTCTGCCGAGTACGCTCGCGACCTCTTGGTGTCTGCAGGCGTGCGCGCCCAAGGTGACCGCACACCTCAAGCGCTATTTGGACAGGCCAAACAGGACTGGGAACTGGCCAAACTGGTCAATCACCCTACCCATATAGATACTGATAGTCCTTTTGCCGGCACCGAGATGGGTGCCTACATGCAGGCGTTTGCCGCTAAGCGCGAAGCCCGCTTCGTCGACTTCCATGCTCGCGCTCAAGTCGACAGGACCGATGAGGTGGCACAGCCAGAGCTCGCATCCCCTTGCGAGCAGCAGGAACAGGACTTTGGCGATGCTCTGGAGCACCTCGGTACTGAGATAGACCGAGTCAGCGCCCAGCTAGAGACGCTGCGCGGTGAGTACGACCAAGCCAACCAGGCGGTTGAACAGCTCGGGAAGCAATGCGAACAGCAAGAGCAGGTGGTTCGTGAGTCCGTAGAAGAAAAGAACACGAGGGGCTTTTTCGGCAGACTACGCCACGGCAAGGAGGACCAAGCAATCCTCGATGAAGCAATCCGACTGCGCGATAAAGTCGCGCAGCACTACGACCAAGCTGTGGACTATCGCGACAGCTTTACTACCCCGATTCGCCAGTTGGAGACCGAACTCGACACACTGTCTACCCAACGTCGCGATATGCAAGGCCTGAAGAAGTCTATGGACTTCCTCGACTCACTCGGCATGAGCGCTACCGCAGATGACGAGACGGTATCCCGTATCCACCAGCAAGCTGCCGCAGATAACGACTACGACAATGACCAAGACAACTGGCTAGACAACACCCCTAGCAGTGAGGGGCCGGAACTTTAGTAAAGGTCCGGACCCTTCTCGCCGACTCCGAACCTATGGTAAACAATGTTTACACAGTGGAGATATACCGCTGCGGAAAATATCTACACTACCGCAAGGCAAACTGTAAACATTGTTTACACAATAAGTGAAAGGACACCCAGTTATGGTTCAAGGCCCCCACAAGTCAGGACGAGTGGTATCTGTACGGATGCCAGAAGACATCATTGAGCGCTTAGATACTTTGTGTGCTCGAACTGGTCGCAGTCGTGGCTTCTACCTCAAGATGGCAGTTACTGCGATGCTGCCCCAGCTAGAGGAATATCACTGGGAACACGTCGCAGCGGACTTCGAAGATAAGAGCATTGAAAACGAGTTTTACCGCATCATGCTCGCCGGTTTGTCTGTAGAACAAGACGATAAAGAGAACTAAAATACTCATCTACCAGCACGTTTAGAGTTTACAGTAAGCTGTATGTCCGTATGCCTGTAGACCTGTAAAGCAGTATTTACTGAAATATGTAAACTAGTAAACGCAATGACGCATCCACTTAGGAGAAGCCATGATCATTACTGCCATTAACGCCAAGGGTGGCGTTGGCAAGACCACTACAACGATGTTTCTTGCCACGGTTTTCGCTCACCGAGGAAAGACTGTGACTGTCACAGACTTAGACCGACAGGGCTCAGCTCTGGAATGGTCGGAACGCGCGGAAGACGGAGGAGATCCTTTACCGTTTGAGGTTGAGCTGTCCATTCCCAAGCGCGTTGATAGGCAAGCGGCGCTCGTCGGAGACGATGAGTTCATGTTCATTGATGTCCCGCCAGGAGACGAGAACGCTATTGAAGCAGCAATCGCTGTCAGTGACTTCATTATTCTTCCGACCCGTTCTGCCGCGGCCGATCTCTCCCGCGTGTGGGAACTGCGCGACGCAGTCAGCGGGACACCACATGCAGTCCTGCTGACGTTCGCCAGGAAGGGAACCAGCGCCCTTGACGCTGCACGAGAAGCACTCGAAGCAGAACAAATGCCCCACTTTAAAACCGAAATACCGCTACGCGAGGACATGCACCTAGCCTTCGGTTACTGCCCAGGCCCAGACATGCACGGCTATGAACAGGTCGCAGACGAACTCATGGAGATGATGAAATGAGCACCAGCAAAGAACGCGCCAGGGCACAGCAAGGCCCGCGAACCTCGTCAAAGAAAACCGCAAAGCCGACCCCGGCAGTGGAGAAGAAAACAGTACGAGGTGCATTCCACCAACCCACCGGCCGCGACTACGTCAAGAAGATGACCGTCGAAATTGACCGAGAACTTCACTCAGAACTCAAAGTCATCGCCGCGCAAAAAGGCGTGACCATACGCGAGATTGTCAGCAACTACCTCGAAGAATACGTGCGCAACAATAAATAAAGGTTTACAGGAATACAGGTTATGTAAAGATGTATTCCTGTAAACCCAGCAGTTCCACATGCGTCATCCCCACCGCAGTGACGGTAAATATGCGCACGAGAAAATGGGGAAGTAGATCTGCAGACGAAAACAGTTACACATGGAAAGCCATGCGTAACTGCAGGTAAAAGGCACATTTTTCGCGTGTCATGACTACTAAATGACACTGGTGTCATTTAGAGTCGGTGGGAGACAGTGAAAACGAAGAAAGCCACCGGGCGGCAACCCAGTGACTTTCGCTTATCACCCAGCTCATCTCTGGGAGAAAGCATGGCCATGAGTCTACAGGCTTACGCGCAAAACGCGCACATTAAAACACCCACCCGTGTCGAACCAGATCGTGGCGGGCTGGATAACACCCCAGCATCCGCCAATGACCGCGACTTGCTCCGCGCACATTTAGGCCGCGAGGTGCTCCACGGGTCTATCGGACGGGATTTTTCCAAGTCTTATATGCGTAATGCTGACGGCACGAACTCGCCGCGCATGTATCGCTTCGACACTGAGGCTTTAGGACGGTGCGAGTACGTCATGCTTACCAGTAAGCAGTACGCCGCCGTCCTGGTTGTTGACGTTGACCAGATTGGAACAGCCGGCGGTGACCCCGCAGACTTAAATCCCTATGTCCGCGACGTGGTGCGCTCACTTATTTCGCACACCATCGGCCCAGCGTGGGTGGGAATCAACCCGACTAACGGGAAAGCGCAGTTCATTTGGCTGATTGACCCCGTCTACGCTGACCGTGGGGGCAAATCAGCGCAGATGAAGTTGCTGGCAGCAACCACACGCGTACTAGGTGAGCTTTTAGACCACGACCCGCATTTTTCCCACCGCTTTAGCCGCAACCCGTTTTACACAGGCAAAGCTCCTACGGCTTATCGTTGGTACAGGCAACACAACCGAGTGATGCGTCTTGGAGACTTGGTAAAAAAGGTGAGGGACATGGCAGGACACGACCAGTTCAACCCCACCCCGCGCCAACAGTTTTCCTCTGGCCGGGAACTTATCAATGCAGTGAAATCTCGCCGCGAGGAAGCCCAAGCATTTAAAGCCTTGGCCCAAGACGTAGATGCAGAAATCGCCGGGGGTCTTGACCAATACGATCCGGAGCTTATCGACGGAGTGCGCGTGCTGTGGACTACCCAGGGAAAAGCGGCACGTGACGAAACCGCCTTTAAGCACGCGCTCAAGGTCGGCCACCGCCTACGCCAGCAAGGCCAGCGTCTGACTGATGCGGCGATTATTGATGCCTATGAGCACGCCTACAACGTGGCCCACGCCCATGGCGGAGCCGGGCGTGACAGTGAGATGCCGCCCATGCGCGACCGCCAAACCATGGCACGTCGCGTGCGTGGCTACGTCACCCAGTCCAAGAGTAAGGCTTATGGAAGCACTAGCGCTCCAGGTAAAGCCACCAGCAGCGAACGAAAAGCACTAGCCACCATGGGACGCAAAGGCGGCCAGAAAGCAGCACAACGCTGGAAAACAGACCCCGACGGTAAATATGCGCAAGCACAAAGGTCGAAGCTCGAAAAGACACATCGTAAGAAGCGAGTGGAAGGCCAGATTACGCGCGCTCGTATACAAGCCTTAATCGGTGACTCCTATGTACAAACAGGGACCGTGTTGACGCGTAAGCAAATAATGGAGGAGACGGGGCTGTCTCGTGCGACGGTCACTCGACACCTTGCTGCGCTGCGTGAGCAAGGAATGGTTCCTGCGGAGTAAAAAGGGGCTCACACCGTAAGCAATATACGGTTCCCCTGCCGCTAGGCAGTTAGATAAAACTCTTTAAGCGTTGTCTTGAAGCGTACTGGAGACAGAAGCCCTCTATTTAACGTGTTAAGTCTGATAAAAATCCGGTTCGTCAACTTGGATGAGTGACGAACCGGAGCGAATGAAATATTTTACTTATTTGCAAACAAAACTCGAAGGCCTTTTCCTTGGAGCTTTGGATTATTTTCCATTCGCTTTTTTAGACCAAGGGCATAGCCAATGCTGCCCCCAGCAAAAACTACAATTGCGATGATCCACAGTGGCATGAGGTTCTCCTTCTAGCAGTGGGTAGATACCCATGTCCAGAATACGGTTTCACCTGCAAGTGCTAGGCCAGCAATCACGGGGTTGACAGCTGCTAGAGCTAGTACTTTGCCCCAAGCTGCAGCATGTCCTGCACCGACTAGGCCAACAACGTAAGGGCATACCTGTTCTTTGGAGATGCGCTCTTCCATGGAAGCCTGTAGGCCGGCGATCTGTTCTGGGCTTGCTTCATTAAGACGAGCTCGAAGTGCTTGTGCGCTTTCCTCTGCGGTGATTGTTTTGGTTGAACCGTCAGGGTAAGTAGTAGTCACTTCTCCAGTGTCATTATTGATGGTTGCGGTAATATATCATCATGAACAATAAAACTGTCTGCTTACATAAACAGTAATACAAGGGGTGTTATGAGCCATATTCAACGGGAAACGTCTTGCTCGAGGCCGCGATTAAATTCCAACCTGGATGCTGATTTATATGGGTATAGATGGGCTCGCGATAATGTCGGGCAATCAGGTGCGACAATCTATCGATTGTATGGGAAGCCCAATGCGCCAGAGTTGTTTCTGAAACATGGCAAAGGTAGCGTTGCCAATGATGTTACAGATGAGATGGTCAGACTAAACTGGCTGACGGCATTTATGCCTCTTCCGACCATCAAGCATTTTATCCGTACTCCTGATGATGCATGGTTACTCACCACTGCGATCCCCGGGAAAACAGCATTCCAGGTATTAGAAGAATATCCTGATTCAGGTGAAAATATTGTTGATGCGCTGGCAGTGTTCCTGCGCCGGTTGCATTCGATTCCTGTTTGTAATTGTCCTTTTAACAGCGATCGCGTATTTCGTCTCGCTCAGGCGCAATCACGAATGAATAACGGTTTGGTTGATGCTAGTGATTTTGATGACGAGCGTAATGGCTGGCCTGTTGAACAAGTCTGGAAAGAAATGCATAAGCTTTTGCCATTCTCACCGGATTCAGTCGTCACTCATGGTGATTTCTCACTTGATAACCTTATTTTTGACGAGGGGAAATTAATAGGTTGTATTGATGTTGGACGAGTCGGAATCGCAGACCGATACCAGGATCTTGCCATCCTATGGAACTGCCTCGGTGAGTTTTCTCCTTCATTACAGAAACGGCTTTTTCAAAAATATGGTATTGATAATCCTGATATGAATAAATTGCAGTTTCATTTGATGCTCGATGAGTTTTTCTGATAGTTAGTCTTTGTAGAGACACAAACCTGAAATTCCGGACACCGCGCTTCAGGACATCTCCCTGGACGCCGATATCTGGCAGTATCCGGACGGGGCACTGTTGCAAATAGTCGGTGGTGATAAACTTATCATCGGTGCTGTTGCAAAGTTGGGGCAGTAGGAAGA
>NZ_KV796373.1:0-55212 GCF_001809185.1 Corynebacterium sp. HMSC072G08 | reverse complement strand
ATCAATGCACTCTAAAACCGGAAGAGCCGCAAAAGTCCCAGGCCCTGGTATGCGAGTGTTGCAGCATCGAGCGCGTTGCGCCCCATGAATGGGCTTGCGGAGGCGTGCGCGGGCACGCCCTCAAACGTGATGGTGGCGCTGCGACGTCCCAGCCACACGTGTGAGGCGATGTCATAGCCGAAGCCGTGGACCATCATCGCGCAATCGACGCCGTCAAGGGCGCCGCCGCGAATCATGTATTCCTTCCCCGTATGCCCCTCTTCGGCCGGGGTCCCCAGCACGACGATGCGCCCCGCGGGCACCGTCTCTATCCGCTGCAGCGCCGCAGTGAGCGCGAGAAACGCGCCCACGCCCGCGGCCGCAATGATGTTGTGGCCGCACGCATGACCGATGCCAGGCAGAGCATCGTACTCAGCGAGGATAGCGACGGTGGGGTGCTTACTTTCGTCGAAATCGGGGCTTTGCCAGGACGCTTCAAAGGCGGTCCCGACGCCGTAGGCACCGCGCGTGACGGTGAAGCCGCGTTCTTCGATAATGTCCGCGAGCAGGGCGGAGCTGCGGTATTCCTCGAAGGCGGTCTCCGGATGTGCGTGAAGATCCGCCACGATGTGGTTGAGGGTGTCCGTGAGGTCCTCCACGCACTTTTCGATGAGATCCCACGCTGCAGTGGGTGCGGTGGGGGCGACGGCGGCCTCAATGACGCGCTCGATATCGCCCTCAAGCTGGCGATGCATCGCGTCGAGGTACGCCGTCGACGGCACAGTGGGATGTTCTTCAGGTGAATCAGCCATGCATTATCCCTCGATCATAATTCCGTTGCCCGGCCCCAGCGGCAGGTCCGCGTAGAACCAGATGGCGAGCAGGATGACCCATGCCGTGAAGAACGGGATGACGAAAGGAATAAGACGCGACATCAGCGTGCCCAGCCCCGCCTTCGGTTCGTAGCGCTGGAGCAGGCCCAGCATAACAATCATGTACGGGTTAAGCGGGGTGATGATCTGCGTCGCGGAGTCACCCACGCGGAACGCGGCCTGAATGAAGGCCGGCTCATAGCCCAGCAGCGCAAACATCGGGACGAAGACCGAGGCCATGAGCGTCCACATGGACGAACCTGAGATGATGAGCAGGTTGAGCAGCGAGGCCAGCACGATGAACGCGAGGACTGCCGGGAAGCCGGTGAGCCCGATGGATTCGAGGAAGGCCGCGCCATGGACCGCCGTGAAGGTACCGATGCCGGTCCATGCGAAGAGCGCGACGAACTGGCTAAGGATGAACGCGAGGACGAGGAAGGACAACATGTCCTTGAGCGAGCCAATCATCATGTCCACGACGTCCTTGACGTTCTTCACCGTGCCCACGATGCGGCCGTAGACGATGCCCATGACGAGGAAGTAGAGGAAGACGATGAAGACAATGGAGCTCAGCAGCGGCGACTTGGGCAAGTAACCGCCCGTCTCGTTGCGCCACGGGGAGTCCGGGATGAGCGCTGCGAAGAGGATAACCGCGGTGACGATGACGGCCGCGAGGACCGAGAAGATGAGGCCACGCATTTCCTTCTTGGACAGATCGGCACTGAGCTCTTCGCCGTTCTCGTCGCGGTCGCCGCGCTTGGCGGCCTCCTCCAGGTTGATGTGCTCCTCGGTGGGGACCTCCTGCTGCCACATGCGCTTCTCAATGACCTTGTCGATGATGAAGCCGGCCACGATGCCGAGGACAATCGAGCTCGTGATGTTGAAGAAGTAGTTACTCACCGCGTTGACGTCCGCGAACTGAAAATTCGGCAGCGTCTGCATGACGGCGTTGGTGATTCCGGCGAAGAGGGCATCCAAACTCGTGGGCACGAGTGCTGTGGAGTAGCCCGCGCCGACGGCCGCAAAACCGCCGATGAGACCCGCGACCGGGTGGCGGCCCGCCGCCTTAAAGACCATCGCGGCGAGCGGCGGCACGACGACGAACGCGGCATCCGCCATGACGGACGCAGTGACGCCGATGACGCCGACCGCGTACGGCAGCAGCGTGGGATGCGCCGAGCCGAAGAGCTTGCGAATGAGCGCGGAGAGCATTCCGGAGCGCTCCGCCACGCCGACGGCCAGCAGGATGGGAAGCACCGTGAGCAGTGGCGGGAAACCAATGTAGTTCTCACCCAGCGTCGTGGTGAACCACGCCATGCCTTCGCCCGTAAACAGGCCCTTGATGGCCAGTTCCTCATCGCTGCCCGGAACCATGACTTTCGTGCCATTCCACGCGAGGATAGACGAGGCTACCGCCGTGATGACGTAGAGAATGAGGAAGATAGTAAACGGCTCGGGCAGCTTGTTGCCTACTGCTTCCACGCCGTTGAGGAATGTATCGAGCCAGCCGCCCGATTGTCGTTGCGCGGCGGCCTTCTTCTGGGAACGGTCCTCGGCGCGCGGCGCACCTTCGGATGTCGGTGTTGCCATGGCTGGCTCCTTACATTCAGAGTCAATGACGTGACGGTAGAGACGAACTTCTTTCAGTGTGATACAAGTTACTCACTATGTGCGTGACTATAACCAACATCGCGCCGAAGTGCGCGAATTCTGCGAAGTTCCTCTCCCCCATCACATCGCCCAATCCTCCCTGCCCGCACGTCAGTAGTTCCACGAAGGAAGGAGAACACTTCAGTAGAAGGAGTACGTCATGACATTTCAGTGGGGCACCAAGGATAAGGTCGCGTTGCTGGATTATGCGGAGGATGCGGTGACGGGGGCATCGGAAAGCTTGAGCGACGTGGAGCGTGGACAGCGTCGCGCCATCGGGAAACTCCATATCCTGATAGATAGTTTGGGTGAAAGGTGTGCCCCAGTGTGGAGAGGCATCCGTGTCGAGGGCAATGCGCAGCGCGTACGACATGGCTACACATTGTGCGGTAGATGGCCCCTCAAAAAGGCCATAGCCGCAGGTCGCGCTCTTCGCGGAGAAAAGCGCAACCTGCGGCTATGTCCAACCTCAATGGGCCAAGTAGCGACTAGGAACTACCGGCTCGCGACTTCCAGCAGCTCCAGCACATGCTGGTACTCGTGTCCAGTCGCACGCGACAGACCGAGCTCGCAGGTGCGGTTGAGCGAGGCGTGGTGCGCGGAGTCGATCTCCGCGACCTCCTTCGCCTCATCGCGCGTCGCCGAGGCGGTGAGCTCCGGGTGGAGCATGCCGCGGTCGCCGGCGTAGCCACAGCAGTTCCAGTCGGCGGGGATGTGGACCTCACGGGCGGCGGCCTTGGCGACGGTCTCGAGGTCACCGATGATGTCGAGGTGCTTCGAGGAGCACGTCGGGTGCAGCGTAATCGAGGAGACCTTGTGCTTGACCTCGAGGGTGGGCAAGATGTGCTCGACCGTAAAGGCCACGGCATCGATGACGGTAAGGCCCGCGGCTTCGGCCATGGCCTTGAAGCCTTCGGAGCAGGAGGAGGCATCGGAAAGCACGGGCAAACGGCCGTGATCCGTGGCGGCCATGAGGGAGGCTTGGACGCGCTTTTCCATGATCGCGTGGCCCTTCTTCATACCCTTCGAGGTCCACGGGGTGCCACAGCAGAGCGCATCGATGTCCTTGGGCACGCGGAGGCTCACGCCGGCGCGCTCGGCGAGGGCCACAAAGGCATCGGTAGCGCCGACGCCCGAGCCAGACGGGCCGAACATGGTGTTGACGCAGGCCGGAACGTAGACGGCAATGGGCTCGCCCGGCGCGCCGACATGCTCACCCAGACGCGAGCGCAGCTTGCCGCCCTTGCCCAGCTCCGGCTGGTACTCGGGCATGATGTCCTCGCCCACCAAGGCACGTGCGACATCGGTGACCTTTTGTACCAGGCCAGTAGGCAGGACGTTGACGCCGGTCAAGGCTGCCGATGCCACCGTGGGCACCGCCGGCCACGCCTTCGCCGCCCCAGCCCACACGGCACGGGTAACTTCTTGCTTGGCGCCGGTGCGCTGGGAGCGCAGCTTCTTCACGAACTTGCCGGTGTCGATGCCCACGGGGCAGGCGGTAACGCACATGGAGTCGACCGCACAGGTGTCGATGCCCTGGTACTCGTAGGCCTCGGCGAGCTCCTTGGCATCCTCTTCGCGGCCTTCGGCGCGGGCCTTGGCCATGGCGCGGCGCACGACGATGCGCTGGCGCGGAGTCATGGTGAGGTTGCGCGACGGACAGACCGGCTCGCAGTAGCCGCACTCGACGCAACGGTCGATGTCGATTTCGACCTCATGGTTGAGCTTGATGTTGCGGATGTGGGCCTCCGGGTCATCGTCGATGATGACGCCCGGGTTCATGGTGCCGCGCGGGTCAGCGGCTCGCTTAAGTTCCAAGTGGACGTCGTAGAGTTCGTCACCGTACTGGCGGCGCACATACGGTGCCATGGCGCGGCCGGTGCCGTGCTCGGCCTTGAGGTTGCCGCCAGCGGCGAGGATGAGGTCGACCATGCCCTCGTTGAAGTTGTTGTAGCGGCCCAGTGCCTCGTCGCCCTCAAAGCGGTCCGTGAGCAGGAAGTGGATATTGCCGTCCTTGGCGTGGCCGAAGATGACGGCGTCGTCGTAGCCGTACTTTTTGAACAGCTCTTGGAGAGACTCACACGTCGGCGCAAGATCCGGAACTGGCACCACGACGTCCTCGAGCAGCGCCGTCGTGCCGGACTTACGAGCGCCGGCGACGGAGGCGTAGAGGCCGTTGCGGAAGGCCCATGCCACCGCGCGGTCCACGCGGTCCTGGGAGAACTCCGCCGGTGCGCGCAGCGGCAGCTCACGCAGGAGCGCCGAGCCCTTGTCCTGGAGGCAGCGTAGTTCCTCTTCCTCGTTGGCGTGATACTCGATGAGCAGCGCGGCCTGCTTGTCCACGTCGAAGCCCGTGATCGCCGCAGGCACGCCCTTCAATTCCTGGCCCACGCGGATAGACGAGGAGTCCATGAGCTCCAGCGTCGCAGCGCCAGAATCCAGCAGGTCCGGCAGTGCGCGCGTCGCGGAATCCAGGTCGTCGAAGACCGCGACCGTGGTGGTGGCGAATTTGGAAATGGGCACGGTGCGGAAGACAGCCTCGGCGACGAAGGCGAGGGTTCCCTCGGAGCCGATGAGAAGGTGCTCGAAGAGCTTGACCGGATCCTCAAAGTCGAGGAAGGAGTTGAGACCGTAGCCCATCGTGTTCTTCAGCCCGAAGTGGCGGCGGATGATGTCCACGGACTCCGGGTTGTCGTTGACCCGGCGGCGCAGGCGCTCCAGCGTCTCCACGAGCTCCGGCTCCTGGGCCTTGAACTGCGCGTTGGCGTCCTTGTCCGCGGTATTGATCATCGTGCCGGACGGCAATATGAACGTCATGGATTCGAGCGTGCGGTACGTGTTGAATTCGGTGCCACACGCCATGCCGGACGAGTTATTCGCGACGACGCCGCCAATGGTCGCAGCCGAGCTCGAGGCCGGGTCCGGTCCAAGCTTGTAGCCCCACAGCTGCAGGCGCGCATTGACTTGGCGGACTGTCGCGCCCGGCTGCACGCGCACGCGCTTGCCTTGGTCGAGGACCTCGATGTCT
Source organism: Corynebacterium sp. HMSC072G08 (assembly GCF_001809185.1). Taxonomy (NCBI): domain Bacteria; kingdom Bacillati; phylum Actinomycetota; class Actinomycetes; order Mycobacteriales; family Corynebacteriaceae; genus Corynebacterium; species Corynebacterium sp. HMSC072G08. The sequence goes on along the minus strand of NZ_KV796373.1, from coordinate 49,683 downwards.
TTAAAGTGGCGGCGGGTATCGACCAGAATGCCGTCACCCGAGGCCTGGCCGGCCAGCGAAGTGCCGCCGGAGCGCAGCGTCACCGGCTTGCCATCGCGCGCGGCGGCTTTGAACACCGCGGCGACCTCGGCCGCGTCTTTCGCGACGACGACGGCCTCCGGCATTTGATAGTAGTGGGACGCATCCGAAACGTACTTCACGCGCTCCACGAGCTGCGTGCGAACATCCTGGGCGGGCAGGGACTTATCCAAAACAGGCGTGGTCATATGCTTCATCGTAGAAGCTCAAACCTGCTTTAACGATGAAGTATTGCCTTAGTTTTACCCCGCATAGGGGCGCTGCCACAGGGCCGCTTGTGGCCTTCTGGGTCTAGCCCAGCCCCTGCAGCGCGGCTGTATCGTGTGCACCGCCAAGCTAACCATCACTGTGGTCGAACACCGACCACATCTGGGTGCGCTCCCGGATCGTGACCATGACCGGAAACCTCGCGGCCGTGTGGGGAACACCTCGACGATTTCGAAGGCATCGAATACTCCCGCGTCGAGGTCACCGCCCGCACGGAGCACGGCCCAGTGGCACCATGGGAATATGCACTCGCCTAGCCTTATTGTCCTCGCCACCTTCGCCGCCCCGCTTAGCGATGCCCCCGGCCAAGCCTTTAGCCGTTGCTACAACCCCGCCCCGGCGTATCCGGCTAACCGCCGAGCCGCACTGACCGGGCAATATCCGCAGCGAGAAGCGACGAAGCGAATCACCGACGTATTCGCCGAGGCTGGCTGGACCGTCACCGAGGATCCCACCGCGCAACACGCTGGGCCCACATTCCTCTTGTTGGAAGAACCCGACCCCGCGATTCTCACAGACCTGCTCGACACGAACCCACAGTGCGTGCTGGCAGCCGTGACGCTCACAGGCGACCACACGACGATGTCGTTGCACTGGCCTGGCGTTGCCGAGGATGGCGACTGCGCCGAGCTCGTCTCGCCCCTTGATCTGGCGCCGACGCTCGCGGCCATCGCCGGACTCGACGTGCGCCCTAACGCGCGCCTGTCCTTCGACGGGCTCAACCTCGTTCCCGTCCTGCGCTACGGCGCGGCGGGACACGCGGCCCTGTTCTTTGACAACGGCATCCGCACCATCGACGCCTCTCTCATCGACGGCGAGGCCCACCCCGAAAGCCTGCGCGCGGCGCTCCAGGACGAATGGGACACCTGGCGCGGCTTTATGGGGTTCGGACCGCTGCAGTAGCGAGATGACAGTGCCTAGATGGCCGGGCCCTCGGGGATGATCCACCACATGAGGGCATAGGCCAACACTCCGGAGAACCCCATGAGGGTCAGCACGATGAAGATGATGCGAACCACAGCGGGGTCAACGTTGTAGGTCTCCGCGATGCCGCCGCAAACGCCTGCGACGTAGCGGTCGGTCGTCGAACGAGTAAGTCGGTTGTTCATGGTGGTCTCCTTGCTGGTCGTCGTGTCTAATGTTGTCTGACACTTTTTATTCAACTCGAAGTAGAAGCCCTGCGCATCCGGGTTTACCCTGATTTCCAGCCTCACCTGTGCTCGCCACAATTGCCGCCCCGTGTCCGTGCGACACGCTACGCTGGTGCCCAACGTAATTTATCTGTTGAAAGGACCCTCATGACCCGTGCACACGGCCTGCCTGCCCCTTCCCCCACCTCGTACGCGGTGGTGACCGGCGCCTCCCAGGGCATCGGCAAGGCAATGGCCACGGACCTGGCCAAGATGGGCTACAACACGATCCTCGTCGCGCGCCGCGAGGCCGTACTGGAATCCATCGCAGCCGAGCTGCGCGGCTTCGGCGTGGAGTCTGAGGCGTTTGCCGCCGATCTTTCCGATGCCGCCGATGTCGACCGCCTCATTGCCCGCATGGGCGAGCTCGAGGTCACCATCCTTATCAACTCCGCGGGCATCGCCAGCTTCGGCAAATTCATGGACCAGGACTGGGACTACGAGACCAAGCAGTTCGCGCTCAACGGCACAGCCGTCCACCGGCTCACCCGCGCAGCGCTCGAGCAGATGCTGCCGCGCCGCCGCGGTGCCATCTGCAACGTCGGCTCGGCGGCCGGCAACGTCTCCATTCCCAACAACGCGACGTACGTGTTTACCAAGGCCGGCGTCAACGCGTTTACAGAAGCACTGCACTACGAGCTCAAGGACACCGGCGTGACCTGCACGCTGCTGGCGCCGGGACCCGTGCGCGACGCCGTCGTTCCCGAGGAAGAGCAGTCCATCGTGGACAAGGTCGTGCCGGACTTCCTGTGGACCACGTACGAGTCCTGCTCGGCCGAAACGTTGAAAGCCATGGCGCGCAACCAGCGCCGCGTGGTCCCCGGCCCGTTGTCGAAGCTCATGAACCTGGCCGGCCAGGTCGTGCCCACGCCTATCGCCGCGCCGGTCATCGGCAGTTTCTACGCGAAAATGGCTTAAGGACGACTACTCCCCGCGGCGCTGGGGGCGCGGCGGGGAGTAGAACGGGGGCATCGGCAAGCTAGACGTTTTCGGGGGCCGTGCGCTCGGTGGCGCGCACGTCCGCTGCGAACCCTTCGCGCGCGGCCTTGCGCTCGGTCCAGAAGCCCGCATTCTTGATGCCCAGCGCCTCCGGATCGAACTGCGGATCGAGCCCCTGCTTCTTCTGCGCGCTGTAGTCCTTGAGAGCCTTGAGGGCCGGGACCTGCAGGAAGAGAATGGCCACGATGTTCAGCCACGCGGTAGCGCCGACTCCGATGTCGCCCAGCGCCCAGGCCGCGCCCGGCGTCGTGGATGCACCGATGACCACCGAGACGATGATGAGCACGCGCAACAGCCACACGAGCGCGCGGCGGGCGGTGCGGTTCTTCACCCAGCGATTGAAGTAGGTCAGGTTGGTCTCTGCCATGTAGTAGTACGCAAGCACCGTTGTAAAGGCGAAGAATGCGATAGCGATGGCGACGAAGGTCGGGCCCACGCCGTGGAAAGCAGAGCTCATGCCCTCCTGCACGAAGCCAGGGCCGACGGGAATGCCCTCTGCCAACGAGCCTGCGTAGCGCACCGGGCCGTCCTCGGATTCGCCCTCGAAGACCTTGTACATGTCGGTCGAGATGATGATGAACGCGGTCGCAGAACACACGAAGAGCGTGTCGATGTAGACCGCAAAGGCCTGGACGAAACCTTGCTTCGCCGGGTGGGAAACCTCAGCTGCGGCGGCAGACTGCGGGCCGGTGCCCTGGCCGGCTTCGTTGGAGTAAATACCGCGCTTAACACCCCACATAATCGCCACGCCGAGCATGCCGGAGAAGCCAGCTTCCATGTTGAATGCGGAGCGGAAGATCAGCCCGAAGACGTGCGGGATGTCGGAGAAGTTCATGAACAGGATGACCACGGCGATGATGATGTACGCCGCCGCCATAAACGGCACGACAACGGAGGCGAAGTTGGCAATGCGCTTCACGCCACCGATGATGATGATGGCAAGGATGCTGGCAAGGACCACCGCAGACCACGTGAAGTCGATGCCCCACGCATTGTTGACCGCTGCCGCCACGCCGTTGGCCTGGATTCCCGGCAGGAAGTAGCTGGTGGCGAGAATCATTGAGATCGCGAACACGACGCCATAGATGAGCATGAATGGAGCAGCCTTGGTGTGGCTGTACGCCTTTTCGATGTAGTACGCCGGACCACCGCGGTACTCGCCAGTATCGCGGTCCTGTTCCTTATAAATCTGCGCGAGCGTACATTCCACGAAGGACGTCGCCGAGCCGAGCAGCGCCACCGCCCACATCCAGAACACGGCTCCTGGCCCACCAAAGGCGATAGCCGTGGCCACGCCGGCGATATTGCCCACGCCGACGCGCCCAGCCAGCGAGATCATCAACGACTGGAATGATGAGACACCGTTTTCGGATTTCTCGCCGTGGACGAGCTGGCGCAGCATGTCCGGGATACACCGGATCTGCAGGAATTTCGTGACGAGGGTGAAGTAAATGCCAGCCCCCAAGCAAAGGAAGACGAGTGCTGGCGACCAAATAATTGAATTGAGTGAGTCTAAAAACGCTGACATTGCGGGCTCCTATTCAAGTGAGTCCTCATCCAGAGAAGGGCGATGAGTTGATAACGATAATGCACCAACAGTTAAGAAAAAGTGAGCTAGATAACGAATTTTCTCTTACATGTTTCACTCCGCAATATGCGATTAGTTGTGATATGCAGCACGTTTGGACTCAGGCTGCGTCGAAAACGTTGAACACAACGCCCCGCTTTGGGGGTAAGACACGAGGGCTACAATGGTTGCCATGACTCAAGCTGACATCGCCCCCAAGCATGACCGCCTCGTGTGGATCGATCTCGAGATGACTGGCCTGGATACCTCGCGCCACGTCATCGTGGAGGTCGCCGCCATCATCACCGACGGCAACCTCAACGTGGTGGGCGAAGGCTTGGACCTCGTCGTTCACGCCACCGAGGAAGAACTGGCCGAGATGGATGACTTCGTCACCAATATGCACTCCTCCAATGGGCTGCTCGACGAAATCCGCGCCTCCACCGTGTCCGTGCACGAGGCCGAAAATGCTGTACTGGCCCTTATCGCTGAGCACTGCGATCCGGAGCATCCCGCGCCTTTGGCCGGCAACTCCATCGCCACGGACCGCACGTTCATCCGCGCCTACATGCCGCGCCTTGACGCCGCCCTGCACTACCGCATGATCGACGTCTCCACTATCAAGGAGCTCTCGCGCCGCTGGTTCCCCAAGGCGTACTACCACCAGCCAGAAAAGGGCATGGCCCACCGCGCGCTGGCCGACATCATCGAGTCCATCCGCGAGCTCGACTACTACCGCCGCAGCGTCTTCGTTCCAGGCGAAGGCCCCGACTCCGATGAGGCGCTCGCCGCGCAGGAAGAGTCTGTGGCCGTCTACCAGGCGTTTTTGTAATTTAGCGCCTGTGGGTTAATCTACTCATTGCTGCTTTTGAGTAGCGATGGTGGCTGTAGTTCAGCTGGTAGAGCACCAGGTTGTGATCCTGGGTGTCGCGGGTTCGAGCCCCGTCAGCCACCCCAAAGTCTAAAAGCTCCGAACCTCAGGGTTCGGAGCTTTTGTCGTCCGCCTAGCTAATGAACCGGCGGCGCATCCCATGGATCGAAATGCGTAATATTGTTCCAGAGTCGGTGCCAGCGCCCCACAAACGAATGCCAAGCTGAGGATAAATTCGGTTTACGGGCAGTGGCTATTTGCTCAATGACATAACTCGGATGGTGAGTAACGCACATCCCGCTGTAGCGCAGCGTAAGCCAGCCACGTAGAACGGCGTCATTGTTCTTCCACCGGTCGCGCACAAAAGGCTTCTTGTCGATATGAAACTCATAGCCGTCAATCTCCACCGCAATCCTCTCCTTCGGGAGGACAATGTCCCAACGGTAGGGCCCGATGATGAAATTGGACTCGACATGGAATCCTTTCTCTTTCAATGCTCGAGCCACGGTGCGTTCGGGTACGGAATCAGCCCCGATCGCAGCCTGCACAAGCAACCTTCGCGTGCGGTGCGGAAGTTTGGGGACGTCCTGAAGCTCGGTATCGAGGAATTCTTTGCCGTTCCTACCCGAATACCGGTGTTCAAGGAGCTGCACGGCCCGCTCATCGTCGGCAAGGTGTTCAATGACCTGCGCAGGACACACGACGCTCAGGCCGTTCACGTCCACCACCGCTGCACCTTTACGCCGACGAACGTTCCACCACAGAGACCGCGGCATGGAACTAGGCACAGCTATCTCCAGCGGAAAGGTGAGCTCTTCGCCTAAGAAGACCTGCACCGCAGTCTCTCCGGTCAGCGCCGCCCGCGGCCACCGAGTGCTCACGATAGCCCAGAGCTCGTGTGCCGTCGGCTGCCTGGTGACGTACAAGCCGTGACAGATTTTGATGACGTGATTCTTCTGCGCTGCCGCTCTCAATTCCCGCGGACTCGCACCGGTCGCGATGAGATCCCCATGGAACTCTCCCCCTTCATTCCTTGTTGCCCACAGATTAGCGGACAATCCTAACTCGCGCAGGGCAGGAGTTTTCTCGTCCCTACCTCCGGCACGAGGGGCCCGGGGAGGACAGACGGGACAAGAAAAGACAGTCGCTGGCGACCGCCGGGCCTCCACAGGATGCAAACGCATGCCTGTGGAGTTTCCTTGTCCCTATGTCCTGAATGAGGTTCACGGGGAGAGCAAACGGGACAAGAAAAGACGTGCCCGAGGCTGGTCTAAGCGGGGTTAGAGCTGTGCGAGGAGTTCCTCGCTGCGGGCGCGGCCGGAACGGTCAGGCATGTCGCCGGTGACGAGGAATTCGTCGACGCCGAGGGTCTGCGCGATGTCGTGGAGGCGGTCACGGACGGAGTGAGGGGTGCCGAAGACGTCGTGGGCCTGGATCTCAGTGACGCGGCGGCGTTGCTGCGCAGTGAGCATTTCGAGGTCCGGACGCGGATCGAGCGAGGGGAACTCACCTGTAGATAGAGAGAGGGATTTCGCGACGGCCTCAGGAAGGAGAAGCGCGCGGGCTTCGTCTTCCGTATCAGCCACCGCGATATTGAGCGAGGAGATCACGTGCGGCGCGTCGAGAACGCCGGGCGCGAAGTTCTCGCGGTAGGCCTTCGCCGCGGCCTCCTGGGTGTGGACGGGCCCGCCCAGGATGACGCCAAGGCCGAAGCGGGCGGCCGTCAAAGCGGAGCGGAAGCCGGCGAGGAGGAAGAGTGAGGGTGTGGGGGCATCGGCAGGCTGGGGCGTGGGAGGAGTGCCGTCCAGGAGGGCGAGGAGCTCGCCGAGGTGGGCCTCAAAGCGCTCCTTGGGGCGCGAGCCAAGGGCCTCGCGGATGGGCGCGGTAAAGCCGACCGAGGAGCCGAGGCCGATGTCGATGCGGCCCGGGTAGAGGGTCTCCAACAGACGGATTTGCTCCGCGACGATGAAAGGCGCGTGATTGAGCACCATGATGCCGCCGGTGCCGACACGAATACGTTGCGTGTGCGCCGCGACGTGGGCAGCAAGCAGCGCGGGCTGGCCCGCGGGAATACCGGGCACGCCGTGGTGCTCAGCGAGGAGGAAGCGCTCGAAGCCGAGGCGCTCGACGTGGCGGGCATGACCCACGACGTCCGGAAAGCCCTCGCCGGTCGCACGGGCGGCACGGTCGAGGACAGAGAAACGCATTTACTGCTCCGCGTTACCTGCGGACCACTCGTCCCAGCCCATGTTCCAGTCGCCCAAGCCGTCCGTGGCAGGCAGGATGCCACCGGAGGTGTGCTTGACGTAGACCACGTCGCCGCGCTTGACGTTATCCAGGTACCACTGAGCGTTTTCCGGGGAGACGTTGATGCAACCGTGCGAGGTGTTCTGGCTGCCCTGTGCCCACACGGACCACGGGGCGGAGTGGACGTAGATGCCCGAGTAGGACAGCTGCGTCGCGTCGTCCACCATGGTCTGGTAGCCGCCGGCATCGAGAGCCAGGCCGTAGGTGGTGGAGTCCATCATGAGCTGGTCATACTGGTCGCCCACCGTGTACCAACCGTTGGGGGTCACGCGGCCAGGAACCTCGAGGCCCAGGGAGACCGGCATGGTCTTGATGAGCTTCTTGTTCTTCCAGATCTGCATGGTCTTCGTGTTGTCATCCACGATGGAGACAACGCGATCACCGATCGTGAAGTTGGTTTCGTTGTCCGCGTCGCCGAAGAGTCCGCCGCCCATGTCGAGGCCGTAGATGTTGGCCTTCACCTTGACCTGCGTGCCCGGCTCCCAGAACTTCTGCGGACGCCAGCGCAGGACCGTGGGGCTCAGCCAGTAGAAAGCGCCATCCACGTGCGGGGAGGTTTCAATCTCGATAGCGTCCTGAACTGCCTGGCGGTCTTGCGGGGCGGACGAGAAATTAAAGCCGATGGTCTGCCCCACGCCCACAGTGGAATCCGGCAGCGGGCTCAGCCCCACGCCCGTCGTATACGCCGGGCTATCCGTGGTGAACGTGATGGTCTTCGACTTGCCATTCTTGTCCTTCGCCGTGACGGTGTAGGTACGGCCGTAGCCGAGGACCTCCGTCGTGGACCAGGTCTGCTTATCTTCGGAGAACTCGCCTTCCACGGCGCCGCCGGATTCATTAGTCATGGTGACCTTAGCGAGGCCGTCGCCTTCGTCCGAGGTCACGGTAGTGGGCTTCGTGACGGAGACGCCCGTCGCATTGTTCTTCACGGAGAACTTAGGCGCTTTCTTAGCAGCCTGTGCAGCCGAGGATGCGGCGGCGTCATGAGCTTCATTGGCCACGGAAGAAACTTCCGCAACGGGGGAGGTGTCTTCGCCGTTACCAGCGGACGAGCAGGCAGCGAGGGAAATAGAGGCGACGGTCAGGGTAGCAATGACCGACAGACGGCGAGGAATTGTCACGGTTCAAGCCTTAAGTGATAAGGGGGCAGACATACGCGCAATATCCTAATGTGAAATTTCTTAAATTGCTAACCCAATTCTCTGAGTGGCGCGGCAGCACAATGGCCCACTGCGCCGCGGCGATCGCCCGCGTTGGCACCGATTTAAATTCGGGCACATCACACCTTTAATCACCGACGGCCACCGGCGTACGGAGCACCTAGAGAGCGCCCCACCGCGAGAGGCCGAGGCACGCTTCCCACATTTTCGCGCTAGACTCGGAAGATAGAACAGGGGTAAAAAGCAGTGCCTACCAGGCGATTTTACATCCAAGCCAACGCGGGTTAAAGTTATTTCTCGTTGCACGGCAGGGCGCACAGCCCAGACGGACAACGTGAGCGCCATTAGCTCAATTGGCAGAGCAACTGACTCTTAATCAGTGGGTTCGGGGTTCAAGTCCCTGATGGCGCACAATCTTCCCGCCGGGTTCGCCCGGCGGGATTTTGCGTTTTCCCGCCCGCCCTGAGGGGAGCCCCCGCGTCGCTGCGGGACTTACGGCGCTGGCACGTCGTTTTCGGACGCGTTGCGAGCGATTCTAGGCGAAGATAGGCTCTCACGCGCCCGATATTCGCGTGGGCGTCTCGTAAGGTAAGAGCAGGTCACCGCAGGACACGGAGCCGGGGCTTAGTCGCGGACGTCCTCGCCGTTGATGTGATAGTCCTCGGCGTCTGCGAGGGGGACGACGGTACCATCGGAAAGCTCGCGGTCGGTGAGGGTGCCGTCGGGGTCGATGACGGCGATCTCGTTGCCGCCCTCGCGCAAGCGGCGGAGGCCTTCTTTGAGCATGCGGCGGCCCACGCGGTTGAGGCTGGGGACTTGGGAGATATCGAGGGCCACGCGGCACGCGTCGAGGTCGTAGCCCTGGAGCTCGTAGAGGATGGCCTCGGCGGCGGAGAAGTTGATGTGGCCTTGGAGGTGAATAACGGCGTGGTCCTCGTCTTCCTCTTTGGAGCGGATGGGGTGGGTACCCACGCGGTTGTCCGTGCTCATAAGGTGCAGGCCCATGTCTGAGGAGAGCAGCTTGAAGGCCTCGACGCCGCGCACGGAGTTGCCGGACTCATTGAGACGGGGCGAGAAGGTCGCCACGCCGAGCTGGCCGGGCAGGGTACCCAACAGGCCGCCGGCGACGCCCGACTTGGCGGGAATGCCGACCTCGGCCATCCAGCGGCCGGCGCCGTCGTACATGCCGCAGGAGCTCATCACGGCGAGCGTGAGGCGGCAGACGTCCGCGTCGAGGATCTTGTCGCCCGTCACGGGCTGGCGGCCGCCGTTGGCGAGCGTCGCGGACATGACGGCCAAGTCACGCACGTCCACACGGATGGCGCACTGGTGCGTATACGAGAGGACGGCGTCGTGCGCGTCATCCTTGATGATGTCGTAGTTGCGCAGCATGTGCGCGAGCGAGAGGTTGCGGTCGGCGTGGTTGAGCTCCGAGTCGGCGACACCAGCGTCGACGGAGAGGTCCCGGCCGGCGAGGCGGGAGAAGTACTCGTTGAGGCGCGCGTTGCGGTCCTCGACGGAGGAGTCGACGCCGTTGATGAGCTGATTGACCGCGATGGCGCCCGCGTTGATGAGCGGGTTGACGGGGCGGTAGTCGCGGCCCAGCGACAGCTCGTTGAAGGCCTCGCCGGAGGGCTCCATGCCCACGACGTCGCGCACGGCATCGAGTCCCAGCTCCTGGAGCGCGAGCGCGTAGACGAAGGGCTTGGAAATGGACTGAATGGAAAATTCATGCTCCGCATCGCCCGCCGAGTAGACGTGCCCGGTAGACGAGCACAGCGCCACGGCGAGCTTGTCTGGGTCGGCGTTGGCGAGCTCCGGGATGTAGTCAGCGACCTCTCCCCCGTCCTCGTCGCGGACTGACTCGAGAATCTGGCCCAGGTAATACGGAATCGGCGTCTTCATGTCTGCCTAGCATATAGACTTATGCGTCATGAAGAGCGCACTCGTGATTGTCGATGTTCAACATGACTTCTGCCCCGGCGGCGCGCTGGGCACCGCCCGCGGCAACGAGGTCGCCGAGAAAATCGCTGCTCTGCAGGGCACCTATGACACGGTGGTCACGACCCAGGACTGGCATATCGACCCAGCCGGACACTTCGCAGACGAGCCAGACTTCATCGACACGTGGCCCGTCCACTGCGTCGCCGGCTCCCCCGGCGCCGAGCTTCACCCGGCGCTCCAGCCTGCCGATGCCGCCTTTAAAAAGGGCGCCTACACCGCGGCGTATTCAGGGTTCGAGGCCGACACGAACGGTGATGGCTCGGGGGTGGGGTTGGAAGCCTGGCTGCGGGAACGGGGCATCGGAAAGCTCGACGTCTGCGGAATTGCGACGGACCATTGTGTGCGCGCCACGGCGCTCGACGCGCTGAAGGCGGGCTTTGAGGTGCGGGTACTGCGGGAGTTGTGCTCGCCGGTGGATGAAAAACGCGGAAACGCCGCCCTCACCGAGTTGGCAGAGGGCGGCGCTGAAGTGATTTAACGCTGCGCGAGGAGCTTCTGCAGCTCCTTGATGTCGTTGGAACGGCGGCGCGAACGGGCAACGCCCAGGGCGATAAGGCCAACGACAGCTACGGCGACGCCGGCGAGGACCTTCTGGGTCTGCGGCTCCTGCAGCTTGCTGGTGGCCTGTACCTTTGCGTCGTTAACGAAGTTCTGCGGCTTCGTGCGGTTCGTCAGCTCGTCCAGGGTGCCGGCCAGCTGGCGGCGGGTGCGCTCGATATCGCGCTGGATGTCATCGGTGCTGCGTGCCATGGTGTACTCCTCAAGTTTCGCCTAAGTTTTTGCTCTCCCTACACTAGCGCACGGTAGCCCTGCGTGCTGTGATAGGCCGCTCACGTCCACGCGGTATGGTGGGATACATGACTGAGAAGAGTACTGAGCAGATTCGACTTTCTGAGGGCGACACCGCCCCCGCCTTTTCCCTGAGCGACGACAAGGGCACCACGGTCTCCTTGTCCGACTTCGCGGGCCAGCGCGTACTCGTCTACTTCTACCCGCGCGCGAATACGCCCGGCTGCACCACCGAGGCCTGCGACTTCCGCGACGCCTTCGAGCAGCTCAACGGCTCTGACGTGGCCATCGTGGGCATCTCCCCTGATAAGCCGGAGGCCCTGGCCAAGTTCCGCGCGGACCACGACCTCAACTTCCCGCTGCTGTCCGATCCGGAGAAGGAGACGCTCACGGCCTACGGCGCGTTTGGAGAGAAGAAGAACTACGGCAAGGTCGTCCAGGGCGTTATCCGCTCTACCTTCCTCGTCGAGCCGGATGGCACCATCGGTCTGGCCAAGTACAACGTCAAGGCCACCGGCCACGTCGCGCGTATTCTCAAAGAGCTCGACTAGCGTTTTATGATCAGTTCCTCCGACGCCGAGCTCCTCGTCCCGCGCCGCCGCCCCGCTCAAGCCCGCAGCCGCGTGCGCTTCGAGCGGATCCTTCAGGCTGCCCGCATGGTGCTCATCGAGGCCGGCTTCGAGTCTTTCACTTTTGACGAAGTCTCCCGGCGCGCCGAAGTACCCATCGGCACGCTCTACCAATTCTTCGCCAACAAATACGTGCTCATCTGCGAGCTCGACCGCCAAGACACCGCGGCGAACCTCGAGGAGATCCGTTCCTTTTCGGAGCACGTCCCTGCCCTCCAGTGGCCGGACTTCCTAGACGAGTTCATCGACCACCTCGCGCGCATGTGGCGCGAGGACCCCTCCCGCCGCGCCGTGTGGCACGCCGTCCAATCCACGCCGGCCACCCGTGCTACCGCGGCCGCGACCGAGCGCGAGATGCTTGAACCGCTGGCGGAGATGCTGGCGCCACTCGCTGTGGAGCTGTCCTACGAGGATCGCATTGATCTTGCCGGATTTCTCGTGCACACGGTGGTGTCGCTGCTCAACTACGCTGTGTCGGGCCCGGAAGAAAACTTCGACCACGTCGTCGCGGAGATCAAGCGCATGCTCGTCGCCTACCTCTTTGCGGTCGCTACGAGTTAGCGACAAGCAGCACCGTGGCCGTCGCGTAATCCCCATCATGGCTGATGCTCAGGGACGCAGTCCACTGCCCCAGCGATTCGTCCACGGCGTCTTTCACTGCGCCGCGCAGCTCAAGGCCGACGCGTCCCCATGCGTCCGCGCGCACCTCAATCTCCGAAAAATCCACCGCCTCCGGCGCGATGACCGGCGGGCGCCCGTAGAGCGCCTCGGACCACGCCTTGATAAACGCCTCCTTGGCGGCCCAGCGACCGGCCAGGTGCTCGGCCTGACGCGCCGATCCGCTCCCGAAACGCTGCGTGGCCAGGCGCAGTTCCGCCGCGGAAAACACACCCGTAAATCGCGTGCCCGGCCGCGCGAGTTGCTCCGCAAAACCGGGGATGTGGACGAGGTCTGTGCCGACGGAGAACATGTCTCCAGACTAGCGGGCGAGCTCGTGCTCGAGCACCTCCAGCTCCGCCCCTCCGGACATCCAGCGGGTGAGTTCCTCACGCGTGACATCCTTGCGTGCCGCGTCGAGGACCATCCGCCCCAGGTTGAGCACCACAAAGTGGTCGCCCACCAGGTGCGCGTGGTGTGGGTTGTGCGTAATGAACACGACACCCATCCCGCGATCGCGCGCCGCCGCGATAAACCGCAGCACCATGCCGGATTGCTTCACGCCTAACGCTGCGGTCGGCTCGTCGAGCACAAGGAACTCCGCGCCGAAGTAGATGGCACGTGCAATCGCCACGACCTGGCGCTGGCCGCCGGAGAGCGCCTCCAGGTCCACGCCCACATCCGGCAGATCGATGCCCATCTCCTGCAGCTGCTCCGAGGTAATCCGGCGCATCTCGGCTTCCTTCAGCCGGCCGAAGGCTCCTGTGAATTCCTGGCCCACAAAGAAATTGCGCCACACCGGCATGGACGGCACGAGCGCCAAGTCCTGGTACACCGTCGCGATACCGTGGTCGAGGGCGTCTCGCGGGCTGGTGAAAGAAACCTCAGCATCGTCCAGCGCCAACGATCCCGCGGTCGGACGCTGCAAGCCCGACAGAATCTTGATGAGCGTCGACTTACCCGCGCCGTTATCGCCCAGCACGCATGTCACCTGGCCGGACTCCAGCCGCAACGACACATCGGAAAGAGCCTGGAAATTGCCAAACTGCTGCGCGATATCCCGCGCTTCAAAAATTGTCATCTTCCTAGCTCCTCTTCGCCCAGCTCGTAAATCCGGTGTTCGTGAGCACCGCCCACAACAGCATGGCGCCGAGGAAGGCCTTGAACCAGTCCGGGTTCCAGCCGGCGTAGACGATGCCCTGGTTGGTCATGCCGAAGATGAGCGCACCGATCGCCGTGCCCACCGCCGTGCCCCGGCCGCCCGTCATCGCGCAGCCGCCGATGACCGCCGCAATGATGTACAAGAACTCATTGCCGATACCCTGGCCCGCCTGAATGGAGTCGAACGCGAAGAGCGTATGCATGCCCACGAACCACGCCGCGAAGCCGACGAACATGAACAAGATAATCTTCACGCGCTTGACGGGCACGCCCACGGCGCGCGCCGCGTCCGCGTTGCCGCCCACCGCAAAGATCCAGTTGCCGAACTTCGTCTTGTAGAGCAAGAAGGACGCCACGGCGACGAAGAAGATCCACCACAGCACCGTCGCGCGGATACTCAGTCCACCCACATGAATGGTGCCCGCAAAGACGACGCGCGCGGACGGAAAACCTTCCATATCCGCAATCGTCGGCGTCGCCACCTGGCCGGTGACCAGCTTCGTCACCGCCAGGTTCAGGCCTTGGAGCACGAGGAACGCCGCCAGCGTGATGAGGAAGCTCGCGATCTTTGTGCGCACCACGAGGTATCCGTTCAGGGCACCAATCCCCAGCGCCACGAGCAGCGACAGCCCCGCACCGACCCACGAGTTGAGGTGCAGGTTGTAATTGAGCATCGTCGCCACGAGCGCCGAGGTTGTCACCGCGACACCGCTCGACAGGTCAAACTCGTCACCAATCATGAGCAGGCCCACGGCGAGCGCCACAATCCCCAGCGTCGAGCTCGAGTAGAGCACCGTCGAGAACGCCTCGAGCGACCGGAACGCCGGCGCGACTATCATAAACAGCGCGAAGATGAGCACCGCGCCGAGCACGCTCGCCATCTCCGGGCGGCGCACCAGCCTTCCGATGCCCCCTCGCTCCCGCACGCGTTCATCCCCCGCCGTCTCCGGCGCGGTGATGTCTGCTTCTGTCACGGCGATACTCATCGCAGGCCCTCCTGAACGGACTCGGCGATAGTGTCGACGTTCTCGGCATCGACGAAGCTCGGGCCTGTGTAGACCGGCTGCCCGCCGCCGAGCGTCGAGCCATTGCGCTGAGCCAGCCACAGGGCATCGACCGCCATGTAGCCCTGCATGTACGGCTGCTGGTCCACGGCCCACGCGACGTCGCCGTCCTGGATGGCACCGACGAGCTCCGCGTTCGTATCAAACGTGGCGATCTTCGCTTGCGAGCCCGCGTCCTTCACCGCGTCCACAGCACGCAACGCCACCGGGGCCTGCAGCGCCATGACCCAATCAATGCTCTTGTCCTGCGCCAGCTTCGCCTGCAGCGTCGACTGCGCCGCCGTGAGGTCCTGGCCGTTGACGTAGAGCAGCTCCACGTTGGCGCCCGAGCCCTTCTTCACGCCCGCGCAGCGCGCCTCCTGCGAGGAGTTGCCCTGCTCGTGGATGACGCACAGCGTGTGCTTCGCGCCCTCGTCCTTGAGCTTCTCGCCGGCCTTCTCACCGGCGACGGACTCGTCCTGGCCGAAGAACGCGCTCATGCCATACTTTTCGTACTCATCCATGCCCGCGTTCAGGCCCACGGTCGGAATCCCCGCGTCCACGGCCTTCTGCGCGACCGGCCCGATGGCCTGCGCGTTCGGCATGGTCACCGCGATACCATCGACGCCCGCGTCAATCGCGGACTGCACGAGGTTCGCCTGGTTCGGTGCCTGCGGGTCCGAAGAATAGCGCAGCTCGATATTGTCCTTCTGCGCCGCCTCCTCCGCGCCCTTGCGCACGAGATCCCAGTACGTATCGCCCGGCGCGCCGTGCGAGACCATCGCGACCGTGAGCCGCGGCGTGTCGACACCACCGGCCATTCCACCGCCCGCATCCTTGCGTGGCGCACCACCCGTCGCCGAGCATCCCGCCAACGCCGCGACCGTCACAACGGTCGCCCAAGCCTTCCACATCTTTCTCATTCGAGTATCGTGCCCCACCCCACTCCCCCAGCTCAACCCCGATGACCTGCACCTTTATCGTTCAAGCACACACCGCCTGCGCTTTTCCTACGCTCTTGTACCCCCATTCGCGGCCCCGTCTCATGACGGCGTGTTCTTTAAAAGATGGGTCGTCACTCAGCATCACACTCCGGGGAATGTACCCGGTCACGATAAGCGTGACCCCGCCGCGGCGCCAATGGACGCATCCACACGACTATCTTCTCCTCGTAGACGCGGTGGTTCACTCCTCGCATGTGCCCGTGCGCATTTTCGCCCAACAAGGCCCTCACACCCTGCCCTCCGCCGTTGATTGCGAAAATCTCCTCCTGCGAGCAACGCGGGAGGAGATTTTCGCAAGGAACAAGACAGTTGCTGCCAAAAATCCTCTCGCCGCATCAACGCGGGAGGAGATTTTCGCAAGGAACTTAAGAGCCCGGCGTGAGCACGCCGTCCACGAGGCGCGCGTTCTCGTCGAGGAGGACGGCAACCTCGCGGTCCTTGACGGCATCGCCGTTGCCACCCAAGTTGCGGTCTACGGGACGCTCGAAGAGAGCGGACCCGCCGTGCATGGCGGCATCATAGCGGGCAAGGCCGGCGGCCTCGCGAGCATGAGCGGCCTCCTGCCACTGCGCCGCGGCGTTGCTGCAGGTTTCGGCAAGTGCCGCAAGGAACGCGCCGGGGTGAACGACTGCAATGAGCGCCGAGACGTGGCCGAAGCCCAGGGAGGTCACCAGCCCCGCCTTCGGCGCCGCGGAGCGCAGGTCAAGCGGACGACGCAGCCAGGTGAGGTGGCTGTACTGACGCAGCGCCGGATCCACGCAGTCAAGCGAGCGGTTCGGCGGGAGAATACCCTCGCGCAGGACCTGGGTAAGGCCGACGAGCTGGAAGGCCGCGGCACCACCCTTTGCGTGACCGGTGAGCGACTTCTGCGAGATGACGTACAGCGGGTTGCCCTCCGCGCGGCCCATCGAGGCAGCGATGCGCTCGTGCAGGTCCGACTCGTTCGGGTCGTTCGCGTTCGTCGAGGTATCGTGCTTAGAAATGATGGACACCTCGTCCGGGGTCACGCCGTGCTCGCGCAGCGCCACCGCCAGGCGGGAGTTCACGCCGCCGCGAGCAGCGGAGAGCGCGCCCAGGCCAGGAGCCGGGATGGAGGTGTGCGCACCGTCCGCGAAGGACTCGGCAAACGCGACGACGCCCAGGACCGGCAGGCCGTGTTCCGCGGCGAAGGAGCCGCGGGCCAGCAGCAGAGTGCCGCCACCCTCGGACTCGATGAAACCGCCGCGACGACGGTCGTTCGCACGCGAGAAGTACGTGTGGTCGATGCCTTTGGCGTCCATCTCCGCGGAATCCGCGGTGGCGGCCATGTCGCCGAAGCCGGTGATGCCTTCGATGGAGAGGTCGTCGATACCACCGGCAACCACGAAGTCCGCCTTGCCCAGGCGCAGCTTATCCATGGCCTCCTCGACGGAGACCGCTGCGGTCGCACACGCGGCGACCGGGTGGATCATCTGGCCGTAGCCGCCGACGTAGGACTGCATGACGTGCGCGGCGACGACGTTAGGCAGCGCCTCCTGCAGGATGTCGTTCGGTCGCGATTGCGCGAGCAGTTTGTCCACGTAGAGCGAGCGCAGCGACGCCATGCCTCCCATGCCGGTGCCCTGCGTGGAGGACACGCGCGCCGGGTGGACCATGCTAAGCAGCTCGGCCGGGCTGAAGCCCGCGGAGAGGAACGCGTCGACGGTGCACACAATGTTCCACAGCGCGACGCGATCGAGGTTATCGATCATGTCCGCCGGGATGCCGTAGACAGCCGGGTAGAAGCCCTTCGGCACCTGCCCGCCGACGTAGCGCGACATGGCGACGCGACGCGGCACGCGTACCGGCGAACCCTTCGGGCGGGTGACCTGCCATTCCTCGCCGTCGAAGTACGCGGACGCGCCCTCGACCTCGTCGACGAAGGACTTGGCCGTGGCCTCGTCGGCGACCGCGAACGTCATGTCGCGCTCGAGGTAGATAGTGGTGAGCTCCGGCGCGAGGTTGTCGACCATCGGCATGTGCGGGCCGAAGTCATCGTGGTAGCGGCGGACGCCCACGTTCGCGAGGACCTCATCGTGGAAGCGCTCGTAGATGTCTTCCTCCGCGATGGCCTCGTCGCCGGCCATCCACGTGCGGTTGGTCTCGTCCCACTTGATAAGGCCCGTGGTCCAGGCGAGTTCGAGCACGCCCGCCGCGGTGAGATCGCCGGTGAGCTCGACCTCGTAGCGCGTGCGCGAGGAGCCCACCGGGCCCAGCTCGCCGGCGCCGACGATGACGACCATGTCGTCGAGGTTCGTCGTCACGCCGGAGAAGTCCGGCTGCGTCCACGCGATGGGCTGGCGCGGGCTCGGCAGCGCGCGCACGGTGACTGGCGCAGTGAGAGACTCCGTCTCCGCAGACGCGCCGGCCTTCGCCGCCGCCTGGCGCGCGAGTTCCGGCAGATTGAGGTCTGCGCCGCCCAGGCCGCCGGTGAAGTCCAGCGTGACGGGTGCTTCGAGGGCCTGGGCGCGGGTCTCGGCGTTGGTGCCCTCGCCCACGAGCTTGGCGGCCATCTCCTCGGTGGAGTAGGTGGTCACGCCCTTGGCCTCGACGAGCTCGACCATCGGGTCGTTGCCGCCCATCAGGCCCGTGCCGCGGACCCAGCCGATGTGGGCGTGGGTGATCGAGGTGCGCTCGCCCCAGACGGGCTCGGACTTCCAGCGGGTCACGAGCGCGTCGAGTGCAGCCTTGGCCTCGCCGTAGGCGCCGTCGCCACCGAAGCGGCCGCGGTTCGGGCTGCCCGGCAGGACGACGTGCAGGCGCTGGCCCACGTGGGTGTCGGCGCCAAGCGCGGAGAGACCCGCGATGAGCTTCTCCACGGACCACAGCAGCAGACGCATCTGGGACTCGGCGGCAGCGCCGGCATCGGCGAGGGTGCCCTGGACGCGCGGAGCCGCGAACGGGAAGAGCAGCGTCGGGATGAGCGCCGGCTTAAGCAGCGTGGACTTACCATTGACGGTCGCGGTCTGCTCATGGCCGACCCAGTCGATGAAGGCGTCGAGGTCCGCGAAGGAGCTCAGGTTCGCCGGGGCGACCCACAGTGCGGCGCGGCCGCGGGCGTGGGTCCGGTAGAGCTCCTTGTAGAACTCCAGGCGCTCATGGTTCAGGCGCGAGGTGGTCGCGACGACGGTGGCACCTGCGTGGAGCAGTTCGCCGATGACGCTCGCTGCGATGGAGCGCGGCGAACCGCCGGTGACGACCGCGATATCGTTCGCGTGCTCCAGGGCCACGGTGGTACGCGCGGCGATGGCGTGTTCTTCAAGCCCCAGGTAATCCGCGATCTGTGCAACCTCTTCGCCGGCGCCCGTGACGTCGACCTGGAGCTCCTCGCCGTTCGCGACCCGCGCAAGGTCCTCGCGGGCGGAGGCCCAACGGTCGTCGAGAAGGACGGCCTTGTCAGCATCAAAGGCCGGTGCCACGAGGCGCGGCCAGTCGGAGCCGAGCTCATTGGCCACAAGCTCCGCGAGCTCATCTGGAGCATCGGTAAAGTCCGTGGTGGCCCGCTCGACGCCGAGCTTGGCGAGCAGCGTGCGGGCGGTCTCGATGAGAGCGCCATTCATCTGGCCGGCGAACTCGTCGAGGGCAGCGGAGTCGACAACGCCACCGGCGGCACCGCCGGCAGACGGCATAGCGATGTCGAGGCCGACCTTCTGGCCGGCGGCGCGCACAGCGTCATCGATGAGGTCGTCGAGCGCCGCAGCGTTGGCCGCAGCCGTGGGCAGAGTGGCAAGGTCGCCGCCGCGCAGGGAGGCGCCCTCGCGCGCGCCGAGAACGATCTCGGCGGTCACGCGGTCAACCCAGCCGGAGCCCAGACCCCACGGACCGGTGACGCGTTCCGCAATGTAGGACGGCTTCTTGCCCGCCGGGCCGGTGAGACGACGCAGGGTATCCGCAACCTGGTCGGCGAGCACCGGGCCGAAGGCGGAGTAGCCCTTGGCCATGCCGGCGACGGTCTGCTTGAGGTCGTCGAGCGGGGCATCGGCAGCGCCTTCGATGGCGCCGAGGCCGAACTCGACGCCGAGGTCGAGCAGCAACTGGTTGCGGCGGGAGGACACGCCCTCAACGAGAGCCTCGATGGTATCCGTGGCGCCCATCTGGTCCGGGCGAACCTTGGTCCACACGGCGACGAGCATCTCCACGGCATCGGCGACGCAAAAGGCTTTGTCCGCCGGCGCGGCTGCGCCCGCGGGAGCAGCGGAGACCGGGGCAGGCGCTGCTGCCGGAGCGGCGGCCGGAGCCGAGGTCTCCTCGGCGGGAGCTTCCTCAGTGGGCTCTGCGACGGGAGCAGCGGGGGCATCGGCAGCATCCTCGGCGAAGGCCTTAGGGCGGTCGCGCTCGATGTTGAGGACCTCGATGGTGGACTCCGCATACTGCGGCAGGCGCAGGGTCTGGCCCAGCATGTTGGCGAGCGTCGGCGAGGAACCAACGCCGACCTCGACGAAGCGCTCGACGCCCAGGCCCGTGAGCAGCAGGTCTTGGGTCTCGATCCAGCGCACGGGCGAGGCGAACTGCCAGGCCAGCAGCTCGATGAGAAGGGTGCGACCGAGCTTCACCGGGTCCTCCATGGCGGAGTCGAAGTCCGCGCGGATGCCGGCAAGGATCTCGGATTCCACGACGCTGAGCATGGAATCGACGAACTCGCGAGTGAGCTCGAAGGGGCGCGCGACGAGGTTCGGAATGTAGCGGTCGACGAGGACGTCGAGGTCCACGTCAGCCGGGATGAGCGAGTCGAGGTGCGCGCGGAAGGCCGGAACGCCGTTCAACAGGTGCGAGGAGTGGAACGGCACGTCGATGCCCGGAATCTGGATGAAGGCCCGCGTACCCGGGGCGCGTCGTTCTGCGTCCTGAGCGAGCGCAGCGAGCCCAGCCTTGGTGCCGGCGACGGCGTACTGGACGCCAGCAATGTTGTAGTTGACGATTTCCAAGAACTCGCCAGTCTGCTCCGCGATGGCGGCGACGTGCGAGAAGACGTCCTCGGCGGAGATGCCCATCTTATTGGGGCGCAGGGCCGCCAGGCCATAGTTGGAGACGCCGTGCTCGTCGCGCTCGACGAGGCGGTGCATGGTGAGACCGCGAGCGTAGACGATGTCAACGACCGCCTCGAGCGAGAGGACCTGCGCGTACGCGGCGAGCGCGTTGTACTCACCCACGGAGTGGCCCGCGAAGAAGGCGGGGTGCTGGAGCACGCCGGCTTCCTCCATCTCCGCGATCTGGGCGCAGCCCAGGGTCGCCATAGCGACCTGCGTGAACTGCGTGAGATAGAGCACGCCGTCCGGGTGAGCGAAGGTCTCCCCTGCCACGACGACTGACTGCGGGTTGGTGCGCACGATCTCCAGGATGGAGAAGCCCAGCTTGGCGCGGGTGTGGCGGTCCGCGCGCTCCCACACGTCGCGGGCCGCAGCCGAGTTGGCGAAGGCGTCCATACCCATGCCCGGGGACTGGATACCCTGGCCCGGGAAACCGTAGAAGGTCACCGGTGCAGCCATCGTGGCGGTACCGATGAGCGCGGGCTCGCCGTCGACGTTGACGGTCACGGTGCGGACCTCGCCGCCGCGGGCCGACAGCGCGGTGCGGGCGACGTCGATGACGAGATGCGCGCCGGGCAGGATGGGGCTGAGCATCTGCGCGTCCCAGGACTCGAGGTGCGTGCCATCGAATCCGGCGGCGAGCTGGGCCACAGCGGAGGTCCACATGCCGTGGACGATAACGCCGGGCAGGCCGGCGAGCTTGGCTGCGGCGTCCGAGACGTGGATCGGGTTGCGGTCGCCCGTGACGACGGCGAACGGGTGCATGGACGCCGGCGCGTCGAGTTCGAGGCGATGACGGTGAGACTTGGTCTTCTCGACAACGGGCTCGCCACCCGCTGTCTTCGGGACTTCGTCCCCGCCCTTGCGACCACGGATGGCGAACTGCTCATCGAGGATGGCAAGGAGTTCGCCATCGGCCTCGATGTCGACCGTGACGGGGACGACACGTCCGAGCTGCGTGTCGGCGACGTCGCCTAGCTTCGCAGTGATGTCGAGCTGCGCGGCGTTCGGGAGCTCGCGGCGCAGCTCCAGGTGGTGGTTCAGGTGGACGAGGTTAAGCAGGCCCTCGACGACGGGCGCGCCATCCGGAGTCTCAGCGGCGGCGATGAGCGCGAAGACGGCCGGCCAGGCCTTGCCGACCAGGATGTCGGCAGCCACGCCGGTCTCGCCGGGCGCGTAGCCAGCGGTGACGTTCTCGTAGGATGCGCGATCCTCGGCGGTTAGCTCCGCCGTCCAGGTTGCGGTGCCCTCCGTCACGGACGGCAGCTTACTGCCGGCGGCGACGCGGGCGAGCTCGCGCATAGAATTCACGGCGTCGATTTCGGTGATCAACGGCGAGGCACCCGGAATGGTGGGCTCGGTGAAGTGAAGGTTGAGCTCCGCGCCCTTGATGGCACCGGCGAGCGGAACCGTCAGAGTCGAGCCGTTGAAGTGCACGCCTTCGACCTCAGCGGTAACACGCAACGGATTGGTCTGCTCGCGGCCGGCCCAGTTGACGGAGGGAGCGTCGGCGATGGTGGGGGCCACGGTAGCCGTTTCAGAAACCTGGGCAGCAGCGGCGGCCTCGAAGCGGCCGAGGAGCTCGGCCACCGGCTCGTCGACGCGGGTGATGCCAGCAACGGCGGTGGTGCCCGGAATGATGGAGACGCCATCCGCGTCGTAGCGGTCATCGTGGGCCTGCCACAGGGAATCCTGGCGCCACCAGCGGCGCACGTCCGCGTCGATGACGGGCACGAAGTTAGCGGGCTTGCCGCGCTCGCCGAGCAGAGTGATAAACCAGGCGGCATCGGCAGCCACGAGCGTGAGGTCAAGCTTGTCATCATAGGCCGCGCGCAGGTCTGCAACAGCAACGGCCGGGTTGGAGCCGACCGTGACGAGCGCATCGAAGGAACCGTGGTCCGCATCATTGAGGCGGGCCTCCACGCGCGCGACCATCTGGGTGAAGCGGTTGGCCCAAGAGACATCCGCCCACTCACCGCGGTAAGACAGCTCGAGGTAGCGGTTAAGCCACTCCTCGTAGGTCATGGACTCGAGGTCGCCGAAGTAGGGCTTGGCCGTCGTGTTGATGGCGGCGATAATCTCGTCGCGACGGGCGGCGACGGCCTCGGCGTCGCCAGCGACGTCGTCAAGGAGGCGGCCCGCACGGGCCCAGGCGTTATCGATCTCGTGGATATCGGCGCCCAGCTGCGAACGGCCGGACGCGATGCCGCCGCGGGCCTGGCCAGCGCCGGCCCAGCCGTCATTGTCGGTGACGGGCTGCGCGTCGACGAGGGCTTGCTTGACCTGCGGGGACGCGGTGGACTCGAGGGTCGCCATGGCGGCGGTGCCCACCATGATGGCGTCCACCGGCATGTCCGCCATCTCGTGGGCGCCTGCCCACGAACCGGTGAGGTACTCGGCGCCGCGCTCGGGCGTGCCGATGCCGCCGCCCACAGCCAGGATGACATTGTCGCGCTCGCGAATCGTGGCGTAGGTGGCGATGAGGAGCTCATCGAGGTCCTCCCACGAGTGGTGGCCGCCGGCGTGGCCGCCCTCGACCTGCATGATCACAGGCGTCTCCACCGCGTCAGCGATGGCGAGCACCTGCTCGATCTGGCGCACGGTGCCCGGCTTGAAGGCCACCCACGGGAAGTTATCGGCGTGGAGCTGCTCCACGAGCGCGACGGACTCCTCGAGCGGCGGGATGCCGGCGGAGACGATGATGCCGGAAATCGGGGCGCCATTCGCGCGCGCCTTGGGCACCGCGCGCTCGCCGGAGATCTGGCGGCGCCACTGCGAGGCAGAGAGGTACATGGCGTTGAACTGGGCGTTGACCCCCGGCTCGAGGAGCTCTTCTAGGCGCTCGAGATTGGAAGCGAGCAACGCATTCGTCGTCTGCCCGCCACCAGCGAGCTCGGCCCAGTGGCCGGCGTTCGCGGCCGCGGCGACGATGGCCGGGTCCACGGTGGACGGGGTCATGCCCGGGAGCATGACCGGCGAGTAGCCGGTGACCTCGGTAAAACGGGTCGACACGCGGAGACCTTCGGTCCCCGGAAGAATACGAGGCGCGAAGCGCTCCCACGAGGACGGCAGCTCCGGCGCGCGACCCGCGTCGAAGAGCGCGGCCTGGCCTGCGGCGGAGTCGACGGCGAGGACGCCCACGCCGCGGCCCGCGACAAGCTCGCGGGTCAGCGGTGCGACGCCACCGTCGGGCCCGCACTCGAGGATCCACTTTGCACCGGCCTCGACGGCGCTGGAAACTTCTGCACTCCAGTCCACCGTGTCGGTGAGCACAGCACGCGCACCGCGCTCGGCAAGCTGCGCATCCAGACCAAGATCAGATGCCCAGGCCACGACCTGCGTGACCGCGGCCTCCAGCGACGCGTGGTGGTAGGCCGTCTGAATATCGAGCTCAGTGAACTTCGGCGCGAACGCGGCGCCACCGCGTTCCTTATTCTCATGCGCCTGGGCAGAGCGCGCCGCGGCCTTCTCCAGCCGTGCGCGCACGGCAGTGTTGTCCGCGCCCACGATGACGAAGTTCTTGTGGCCATTGCGCAGGCCAATCGTCGCGCCAGCGGCCTCGAGCTGCGCGCGGGTCGCACCCTTCACAGAAAGCATCGGGGCGTTGTCCGCCGTACGCAGGAGTCCCTCGGCGCGCGCGGTACGCGTGAGCGCCGCACCAATGAGCTGCGCCAGGGCGATAGCATGCTCCGGCTGCATGGAGCCGTCCGCCACGAAGGTGGCAAGGGTGCCCTGGGAATGGCCCAGTCGTGCTACCGCGCGAGAGATATCCAGGCCCTGCGCCGCAAGCTGCTCCAGCACGGCGATCTGCGTGACGAGGATGCCCGGCGTGGACACGGCCGCGTCGGTCGGGTCGCCCGGCGCCGACTCGCGCGCCCAGGTGAGCGGGTCGAAGCCGTGCGGGAAGAAAGGAGCGAGCTCATCGGCGAGCGGTTCGAGCACGGCAGCCGCCTGCGTGACATAGCCTGCCACCGTGGCGTGCGCGGCGGTCTGCGCACGCAGGGTAGGCAGCCACGCGTAGCCCTGGCCGGAAAACTCCAGCGCAAAGGGCTCCTCGGCCAGGCGCTCGATGAGGGGACGCGCGCCGGCGGGCAGGGTAAATGACTCGGTGTTGATTGAGCTCACGATGGAAAGTGCTCCTCTTGTCCTGCGATCAGTTTTGTCAGTGATACAAATTCAATGACTAAGCATGCCACAAAATCATGAGGGATCCATCATCTTTTGGGTGACGTGCGGAAAAACCTCCCGCGCCACCGCCGCGAATTCCCCCTTCCCCAGCTTTCCGATGCCCCCAGGCAACGCGCCCCAGAACTCCTCCCCCGTCACCTGCTCCATCTCCTCAAGATTCAAGCGCGTGGCGAGGTCCAGCTCCTCCGGCAGCGAGCCGCCCACCAGGCCTTTCACCGTTAGTCCGCGGCGGCGGGCCGCCTCGACGGTAAGCTCCGCCGCATTGAGGCTGCCCAACCCCATCGACGTCACGACGACGAGCGGCGCGCCCAGGTCAGCCGCGATATCGGCGAGGGTGAGCTCATCGCCCAGGCGCACGAGCAGACCGCCAGCGCCCTCGACGAGGACGAGACGACCCGGCGCATCGAGCCCCTGAATCCAGGCAGCGAGCTCCGCCCGGTCCGGCTCGGCCATGCCCGCCCGGCGCGCGGAGAGGTTCGGCGCGAGCGGCTCGGGGTAGCGCACGAACTCCTTGGTCTCGAGCCCCGTGAGCCGGGCAACGGTGTTCGCATCCCCCTGTCCGTCGGGCTCGCCGGTCTGGATGGGCTTGGCCACGACGACGTCAACGCCGTCGCCCGCCGCAACACTCGCCAACGCCGCCGTGGCGATGGTTTTCCCGACGTCCGTATTCGTGCCGGTTACGCAGATAATCATGTCTTCTCCTAGCAGTTCCGCGCCGCGGCACACATGCCGCGGCAGATGGCCTGGACTTCTTCGGACGTCGCGATAAATGGCGGCATGGCGTAGATGAGCCGGCCAAAGGGGCGCAGCCACACACCTTCGTTCACCGTGGCCGCAGTCGCGCGTGTCATGTCGACGTCGCGGTCCATCTCGATCACCCCGATGGCGCCGAGCACCCGCACGTCCGCGACGCCGGGGATCTCCCACGCATCCTGCAACCCACAGCGCAGCCCCTCCTCCACGGCGGAAACCTGCGTGCGCCAGTCGCCGTCGAGGATCATCTGCGTCGCTTCGGCCGCCACAGCACACGCGAGCGGATTCGCCATAAACGTCGGCCCATGCATGAGCGCGCGCGGCGCCATACCCTCGGCTACCTTCGCGGTGGCCAGCGTCGCTGCAAGCGTCATGAACCCGCCTGTGAGCGCCTTGCCCAGGCATAAAATATCGGGCACGATACCGGCCGTTTGGGTGGTAAAAAGGTCACCAGCGCGCCCGAAACCGGTAGCGATTTCATCGGCGATGAGCACAATCCCCCGCCGGTCGCAGATTTCCCTCACTCCCGCGACGAGCTCGTGGTCGTGGAAGCGCATGCCGCCCGCGCCCTGCACGACAGGCTCGATAATGACGGCTGCGATCGACTCATCAATAAAGGACTCGAACTCCCGCAGGTACGCGGCGCGCTCCTCGGCCGAGGCACCCCGCACGGGCGGCGCTGGCGCAAAAATCTGACGGGCGAGGATGCCCTCCCACATCGCATGCATGCCGCCTTCCGGGTCGCACACACTCATCGCGCCGAAGGTGTCGCCGTGGTAGCCCGAGCGCCATGTCAAGAACTGTGTGCGCTCCGGATGTCCCATGCCGCGCGCATACTGCAGCGCCATCTTGAGCGCGACCTCCACGCCCACCGAGCCGGAGTCCGAGTAAAAGACCTGCGCGAAGTCCCCGCGCGTGAGCTGCATGAGGTTCTCCGTCAACCGTGCCGCGGGCTCGTGCGTGAGCCCTCCGAACATGACATGGCTCATCCGGTCAATCTGGCCTTTCGCCGCCGCAACGAGCCGCGGATGCGAATGCCCGTGGGCCGCGGCCCACCACGAGCTCATGGCATCGATGAGCCGCCGCCCATTCATGAGTTCCAGGTACACGCCTTCGGTGCGCGCGACGGGCAGAGCCGGCGCACCAGGCACGGCGTAGGGGTGCCACATATGTTTAGAGTCCACGTCAAGGACAAATTGAACACTGTTCAAGTTTTTCATAAAAATAGGTCTACCACACGCCCGAATGGTGCATACTCAATATCCATGACCATAATTGAACGGCGTTCAAGAACGCGTATTCCGCTTACTTTGCCCGCCATCGCCGGTGTGGAAGCCTGGGAACGTTTCAGCTTCTACGGCATGCAGGCACTGCTCGCCTACTACCTCTATTCCACCGCCGCCGAGGGCGGCCTGGGCATGGATCAAGCGCAGGCCACCGCGCTCGTCGGCGCCTACGGTTCCGCGCTCTACCTGTGCACCTACGCCGGCGGCTGGGTAGCAGACCGCCTCCTCGGCGCGGAGAAAACCCTGCTTACCGGCGCAGCCCTCCTCATGGCCGGGCATCTTTCGCTCTCCCTCGTGCCCGGTTACGCCGGACTCATCGCGGGGCTCCTCCCCCTCGCGCTGGGCTCGGGTCTGCTCAAAACCGCAGCGATTACTATCCTCGGCGCCGCGTTCCCGCCTGAGGCAGGCAAGCGCGATGGCGCATTCCAGATCTTCTATCTCGGCATCAACGTCGGCGCGCTCCTAGGCCCCCTGCTCACCGGCTGGCTCGCCGAGTACCACGGATACCACGCAGGTTTTGCCGCGGCGGCCGGACTCATGGCCATCGGCTGCGTCTTTTATCTCTCCCTGCGCCGCCGCGCGCTCGCCTCGCTTGCCGATGCCCCCTTTATCCTCGCCCCCACCTCGCCCATCGCGCCGCGCCGCGCAGTGCTGGCTATCGTTGCTGTCGCAGCCCTTGTCCTCGGTGCCATCGCGCTCCTACCTCCCTCGCGCTTGGCACTCACGCTGCTCATTCTCACGGCGGGCACAGCACTCGCGCTTTTCATGCAGATGCTGCGCTCCCCGCAGGTTGACGCGCCCGAGCGCCGCCGCGTCCTTGCCTTCATTCCGCTCTTCGCGTGCTCCACGGTCTACTGGGCGCTGCAGTCGCAGATCTACGGCGTGCTCGCTGTCTATTCGCGCGAGCGTCTCGACCGCACCATCGGTTCCTTTGAGATCCCGGCCGCATGGACGCAGTCGCTCAACCCGTTCTACATTTTGGTATTCACGCTGCCCCTTGCGGCCATCATGGCGCGCTACCGCATGCCCGCCCGTCGCGTGCTCATGGGCGGCGGGCTTGCGCTCGCCGGCGCCGGAATGTTCCTGCTGCTGCCCTACTCGGGCGGCGGCACCGCGCCGTTTATCGCACTCGCCGGGTGCATCGCCACGATGAGCCTGGGCGAGATGCTCATCGGACCGGTAGGCATGGCAGCCTCAGCGGCGCACGCCCCGCGCGCCTTCGCGACGCGCTTCTCAGCCCTCTACTTCCTCACGATGGCCATCGGCACCGCTCTTACCGGAACGATCTCCACGTTCTATTCGCTCGACCATGAGACGGCGTACATCGTGGCCGTGGGCGCCGTACCCGTCATTCTTGGTCTGGCTGTGGCGCTAGCCCCTCGCGCACGCAGCTAAGCGCCTCATCGACCGGCACGTCGTAGTCCAAGCCCTCGTCGACTCGGCGCTCAAGGCCCTGCTCCGCGAGGTAGTCGTCGAATAACTTATCGATGCTCATGGCTCGTGATCCTACCGCGCGTTAGGATATCTGGGTCATGTCCAAGTCCCCCTACGTCGTCGCCGCGCTCACCGCCGTTCTCATTGCGGTGACGCAGTTCTATCACGCGCCCACGCCGGAGCTGCCCGGCTCTAGCTCTGGTTCTGCCGCCGAGACCAAAGACACCACTGCCGCCACCGACACCACCGTCGAACTCGCCAGTCTCGACGCACTGACCGTCAAGGGTCGCGCGCCGAAGACCGGCTACGAACGCGAGCAGTTCGGTCAGCGCTGGTCGGACGATGTCACCGTCGAGTTCGGCCATAACGGCTGCGATACCCGCAACGACATCCTGCGCCGCGACCTCACAAATGTTGTCATTAAAGACAATACGCACGGGTGCGTGGTGCTCTCCGGCACATTGCACGACCCGTACTCGGGCACGGACATCGCATTCCAACGCGGAAAATCCACGTCCTCGGCAGTACAGATCGACCACGTCGTCCCGCTCGCGGATGCGTGGCAGAAAGGCGCGCAGGCCTGGACGCCAGAGCAGCGCCGCAACTTCGCCAACGACCCGCGCAACCTACTCGCCGTGGACGGACGCCTCAACCAGCAGAAGGGCGCGGGCGACGCCGCAACGTGGTTGCCGCCCAATAAGGCGTTCCGCTGCGACTACGCACAGCGCATCATCGACGTGAAGTCCGCCTACGGATTATGGGTCACGCAGGCCGAACACGACGCGCTCGCCCGCCAACTCGCACACTGCCCGTAAGCATTCGTAGATGAGCTTCGGCCCTGCGCTCCCCCATTGGACGCCCCGCGAGCGCCCCACGATTTCGGCGCTCACCGGACGCCTCGCCCTCACAGCCGCATAAAAAATCCCTCCACCCACCGCACCCAAGCGAGTTGGACGCGGGGATGGAGGAATGACGCGGTGCCTCACCGAACCAGGGAAGCCTCGGCGAGACAACCTGAGAGCTACATGTTGCCCTCGATCTGGCGCTTGATTTCAGCGTAGGGGCCCTCGAGCTCAGAACCCGATGCAGGGCCAGACTGGGCGCCGTAGACCTCGTGTGCGGTTTGCGGCTGGGACGGTGCCTGGGGCTTCGCCGAGCGCTTGGGGCGCGGCGAGGGGGTGGGGGCATCGGCAGCCTGCTCGGCCTGGGTGAGCGCATTGGTGGAGAGCAGGACGTCGCGCATGCCGCTGAAGAGCTCCGTCATACCGCCCGGGTTGGACGGCATGTACAGGACGTTCGTGTGGGAGCGGTCCGCAACGTCGACCATCGCGTCGAGGTACTGCGAGACGAGCATGAGGGTCTCTGGGTTCTCCTCGACGCCGGCGGCGCGCAGCAGCTCGTACTGGGCAGCAATACCTTCGACGATCTCCTTGCGCTGCTCCGCGACACCGCGGCCCTGGAGCTTGCGGGCCTCGGCAGCACCTTCAGCTTCCTTGACGACGCGAATCTTCTCGGCTTCTGCCTGAGCAATGGCGGCCTCGCGCTCGCGCTGCGCGGCGTTGATGGAGTTCATAGACTCACGGACGCGGGCGTCCGGGCGGATATCGGTGACCAGGGTGTTGACGAAGTTCCAGCCGTAGGCCGCCATATTGTCGCGCAGGGAGACCGCGACATTGCGGGCAATGGTGTCCTTGGACGAGAAGGACTCGTCAAGCCCCATGTTCGCGACGGAGGAACGGACGTTGTCCTGGACGTAGGCGATGATCTGCTGCTCGTGGTTGGAGAGCATGTAGTACGCTTCGCGCTCGCGGCCCTCGACGACCTGGTACTGGACGGCGACGGGGATCTGGACAAAGACGTTGTCCTGCGTCTTCGTCTCCACCATGACATCAAGCTGGCGGACCTTCAAGTTGATCTTGTCGCGGACGCGGTCGATGTAGGGAATCTTAAAATTGAGACCCGCGTGGGCGACGCGCTGGAACTTACCCAGGCGCTCGATGATGGCGGCCTCGCGCGTGCGCACGACCACGAAGCCGTCGAGAATGGTGGCGATGATGATCAGAGCAAAGATCACTCCGACAATGGCACCGAACATGAAAGAGCTCCTTCGTAGTGAGAGGGGTTGTCACTACATAGGGTGCCATAACTTTGGGCCTCATGATCGTCTGGAAGACGTAACAACTCAGTGACGATTCTGCGGAATCTGGCTCGCAGTTTTATCGACTACGGTCGATAAACTCGCAGATTTATAATATGTAGCCGATAAAAATGCGCATCTTTAGTGGTCGTCCGCCAGCCGCAAGAGCTCGGTGAAAATGGCCTCGCCGTCGACGCGGACACCGTTGTGCTGGTATTTATTCGTCACGTGCGGGCGCAGGTCGCGGTAGAGGTGTGCGGTGTGCATCGATTCCTCGAAGGGCACGAAGATGTCGTCGAGGTAGACGGCCGCCGCAGCAATGGCGGGCGCGTCCTTGAGGACCTCTAGGTCGTAGGGGCTGGACTCCCACGGGTGCTGGGCGAGCTTTTCTGCAGCAGCCTTAAGCGGGCGTAGCGCAGGATCCTCGTCGAACTGCCAGGGGTAAATGTGCTCGCCGGTGAGCCACGTGCCGTCTTCGGCGAACTCGTCGAATTCCTCGCGGACGCGGTGCGCCGCCCAGTTCGTGGGCGCGGAGTCGACGACGCCGCCGTAGATGGACTCGTGGATGGCTGCGTAGAGCGGGCCACCTTGAAAGGTCACGCGCTGGCCGACGTCCTGCAGGAAATCCGAACGCAGGCGCTTCTCCCCACGCACGGTGCGGAAAGGCTCCTCGAGGAGGAACGCAAGCGTATCGAAGCCGGCGCCGCGGCCGAGCTCAATGCCGATGGTGCGGAAGCGACGGGAGGACAGGCGCTCGCCCGTGGGCACAGTCTCCTCGTGGTTGTCGAGGTGGTCGATAATCTCCTCGATGCGCTGCTGCGCCCAAGGAATTTCGCGGAAGAACTGACTCTCGCGGGCACGCAGCTTCGTATACGTCGCGCGGTACAGGTCGTCGGCGCCCAGGCGCGTGGTGGGCAGGCCTCCGGTGAGGAAGGCGCGCTCAATGGATTCGGGGAACATGGACAGGTAGGCGGTGATGATAAAACCGCCGAAGGACTGACCGTAGAGCGACCACTTCTTCAAGCCCAGGTGCTCGCGGACGCGCTCGGCGTCGCGCACGATGTTGTCTTGGCGCAGGAGATGAAGCTTGTCGAAGTCGGCGGCATCGGAAAGCTCATCAATGCGATGCGAGCGGCCGGTGCCGCGCTGGTCGAGCAAAATCCAGCGGTAGCGCGTGAGCCCCGCCTTGAGCAGCCCGCCGAGACCGGCGGCGGGGCGCTCGGCCGGAAAGCCGGGGCCGCCCTGCATGTAGACGAGCGCGGGATAATTCTCGCCGCCGGGCGGGATGATCTCGCGGGCGAAAACGTCAAAGGTCCCGCTATCGGGATTGGAGTAATCCCACGGGACCGTGACGTGATGTTCTTTGAATTCGTGGCCAAAGCGCTTCATGCGCTCCAGGCTAGTAGACCGTGAAACCCTTCTCGCGGAAGACGTCGCGGATCTTCTCCATCTCGTCGACTGCGGGCGGTTTAACGTCCTCGAGCTTGTAGTCCATGCCCAACTCGTGCCACTTGTCCTTGCCCATGTTGTGGAACGGCAGCACCTCGACGCGCTCGACGTTGCCCTTCCAGCGGGCCACGATATTCGCGACGTTGGCGACGTTCTCCGGGAAGTCAGTGAGACCCGGTACGACGACGAAGCGGATCCATACCTTCTTGCCCATGCGGTGCAGCTTGTCACCGAAGTCGATGGTGGGCTGCAGCTCGCGGGCGGTGACCAACTTGTAGGTCTCCTCGTCGCCCGCCTTCACATCGAGGAGGAAGAGATCGATATTGTCGATATCCTCGTCGCGCAGGCGCGCGCCGAAGAAACCGGAGGTATCGATCGCGGTGTGAATGCCAGCGTCGTGGACTTCCTTGAGCACGCGGCGGGTAAAGGCAATCTGGAACAGCGGCTCGCCGCCGGAGATGGTAAGTCCACCGCCGGAGGCGTTGAATATGGGCTTGTAGCGCTTGATGCGCTTGACCACGTCTTCGATGGTCTCCAGAGTGCCAGTCTTCATCTCCATGGTGTCGGGGTTGTGGCAATACAGGCAGCGCAGAGGGCAGCCGGACATGAACATGGTCATGCGCGTGCCAGGGCCGTCGACGGCCGTGACGAGCTCCCACGAGTGAATGAGTGCGATATCGCCGGTGCGACGGGCTTCCATAAGCTCCGGGCGCGTGATTTCGTCCAAGTGATTATCAGAGCCGAGGCCGCCCGCGACGCCGCGGACTTTCTCGCCGACTTCCGGCTCGAGGTGAACGACGCCGGTTACGCCATCTGCCATTGCTCAATGCTCCTTGCGAATAGTCCAATGCGGCCGCAGGCTCCGTGGGAGCCGACGACCGCTACTGGATAAGTGAGTGTTACTAGCTGCCCTGGTGGAAGGTACGCGAGATAACATCCAGCTGCTGCTCGCGGGTGAGCTTGACGAAGTTCACGGCGTAGCCAGAGACGCGAACGGTGAGGTTCGGGTACTTCTCCGGGTGCTCCACAGCATCCTCGAGGGTGGACTTGTCCAGCACGTTGATGTTGGCATGGTACAGACCCGAGTTCATGTTGTGCTCGTCGCGCTTTGCCTTCATGTCGGCCAGGCGCTCTTCGAAGGTGTGGGTTGCCATTGTGTATGTCTCCTGAAATGTGGTGAGTGGTTGGGGTGCCGCGGCCGAGCTGGCCGCGGCAAGGATGGGGGTTCGGACTACTCCGCGTTGTCCATAATGAAGCCGGAGTCCAGGACGCCCACCAGGTTGGTGATGCGCTCCTCAGGCGTGCGGCCCAGGCCGGTCGGGGTAATCGTGTTGGTGAGCGAGATGCCGTCCAGTGCGTCCTGGTAGTCCAGCTTGCCCACGGACAGCATGGAGGCGACCATGCCGTGGGAGTCGGCACCGTTCTCCGGGTTAGCGCCCGGCGCGAACGGGGTACCAGCCTTGTGGCCGGACGGGAAGGAACCGGTGGCCTTGCCGTAGACCACGTTGGAGGTAATGGTCAGGACGGACTGGGTCGGGATGGCGTTGCGGTACATCGGGATGGCCTTAATCTTGTCCATCACGGTGTGGACCACGGTGGCGGCGATGTCATCCGCGCGGTCATCGTCGTTGCCGTAGAACGGGAACTCGCCCTCGGTGCGGTAGTCGACAACCAGGCCGGTCTCGTCGCGGACCGGGTAGACCTTGGCGTACTTGATGGCGGAGAGGGAGTCGGCCACGATGGACAGACCGGCGATGCCGCAGCCCATGGAGCGGACGATGTCCGAGTCGTGCAGAGCCATCTCGACTGCTTCGTACGCGTACTTATC
Organism: Corynebacterium sp. HMSC072G08; assembly: GCF_001809185.1. Taxonomy (NCBI): domain Bacteria; kingdom Bacillati; phylum Actinomycetota; class Actinomycetes; order Mycobacteriales; family Corynebacteriaceae; genus Corynebacterium; species Corynebacterium sp. HMSC072G08. The sequence goes on along the minus strand of NZ_KV796373.1, from coordinate 15,837 downwards.
GTGCGAGTAGTGGATGATGTTGAGGGCCTCAACGTAGGTGCCGATGACCCAGTCGAGCATGTCCTCGTACTTTGCCCAGACCTCTTCGAAGTCGAGCGGGCCGTCGCCTTGGATGGGCTCGTAGCCGGTCATGATCTGCTTGCCCGTGACCTCGTCGCGGCCACCGTTGATGGCGTAGAGGAGGGACTTTGCAGCGTTGACGCGAGCGCCGAAGAACTGCATCTGCTTACCAACGCGCATCGGGGACACGCAGCACGCGATGGCGGCGTCGTCGCCCCACTGCTCACGAATCTGGCGGTCGGACTCGTACTGGATGGACGAGGTCTCAATCGAGATATGAGCACAGAACTTCTTGTAGCCCTCAGGCAGCTTCGGGTCCCAGAAGATGGTGATGTTCGGCTCTGGGGACGGGCCCAGGTTGACCAGAGTCTGCAGGAGGCGGAAGGAGGTCTTGGTGACCATGTGGCGGCCGTCGTCGCCGAAGCCGGCGTCAGACCAGGTTGCCCAGTACGGGTCGCCCGAGAAGATCTGGTCGTAATCCTCGGTACGCAGGAAGCGAACGATGCGCAGCTTCATGACGAGGGAGTCGATGATCTCCTGAGCCTCAGACTCGGTAAGGATGCCACGAGCGAAGTCGCGCTCGAAGTAGGAGTCGAAGAATGCAGACAGGCGGCCGATGGACATGGCAGCGCCGTCCTGGGACTTAATGGAGGCCAGGTAGCCGAAGTAGGTCCACTGAACAGCCTCATGAGCGGTGGAAGCCGGGCCGGAGATATCGAAGCCGTAGGACTCAGCCATCTTCTTCAGCTTCTTCAGAGCCTTGATCTGCTCTGCGTGCTCCTCACGGTAGCGTGCCCAGTGCTCAGAGAAGCCCAGGTCTGCCACGGCGTCCTTGGAACGCTGCTTTTCCTCGATGAGGTAGTCGACGCCGTAGAGGGCGACGCGGCGGTAGTCACCGATGATGCGGCCGCGGCCGTAGGCGTCCGGCAGGCCGGTGATGATGTGCGAGGAACGAGCGGCACGAATGCGCGGGGTGTAGATATCGAAGACTGCGTCGTTGTGGGTCTTGCGGTAGCGCGTGAAGATTTCCTTCACGGCCGGGTCGTATTCCTTGCCGGCTTCCTTGATGGCCTGCTCGACCATGCGCCAGCCGCCGAACGGCATCATGGCGCGCTTGAGCGGCGTATCCGTCTGCAGACCGACGATGACGTTGTCGTCTTCACAGATGTAGCCAGCCGGGAAAGCGTCAATATCGCTGGCGGTGTGGGTATCGACATCAAAGATGCGCTTCTTGCGCTCGATGGAGAGGTAGTTCTTCTCCAAGTAATCGAAGGTACGCATGGTCTTCTCGGTGGGGCCTTCGAGGAACGAAGCGTCGCCATCGTACGGAGTGTAGTTGCGCTGCACGAAGTCGCGGACGTCGATTCCTTCGGTCCACGGTCCCGGGTTGAAACCTTCCCAGGCGGTAAACTGCAGCGGCTCGGTTGCGGTGGTCACGAGGCGTGACTCCCTTCTGTTTCGACGTTTTTAAGGGCTCGCCGTTTTACTTCAACCGGCAGTGCCCTGACACGCTCGAATTTACCCGTGCACCTGCTTGTTTCCTACCTCAGTCCTGGGTCACAAAGAGACCAATACCACAAGTTTTTCCGTACTTACTGCTCAGCGAATTCATATAAAACGGCCGTTCCGTATCTATCGGGGGCAAATTACCCCCATCGCCCCCGGTGCTGAAGCGGTTCAGATTGGTATGTTCAGACTTCGCTCACGTCACGCGACTAGGCTTCCGCACTGCGCACCGGCTACTTTTATTCGCATGACTTCTTCTCCGCTTCCTCCCCCAGACACGGCGAACACTGTGACTTCCCGTCCCACCAACGCTGTCGATGCCGTCCCTCCTGCGCCCAAGCTCGCCGCGCTCGGCCTCCAGCACGTCCTCGCGTTCTACGCCGGCGCCGTCATCGTTCCTCTCCTCATTGCGGGCTCGCTCAATCTCGACACCGCGACGACCATCCACCTCATCAACGCTGACCTGCTCACCTGTGGTCTGGCGACCCTTATCCAATCGGCGGGCATCGGCAAGCACGTGGGTGTGCGTCTGCCCATCATCCAAGGCGTGACCACCACGGCGGTCTCCCCCATCATCGCCATTGGCCTGGGCGCGACGAACGGGGAAGGCGGCACCGCCTCCCTGCCCACCATCTATGGCGCCATCATCGTCGCGGGTCTGTTCACCTTCTTCGCCGCTCCTGTCTTTGGCAAGGTGCTGCGCTTCTTCCCGTCTATCGTCACCGGCACGGTGCTCCTCGTCATGGGCACATCGCTGCTCGCGGTCTCCGCCAACGACTTCATCAACTACGCGGAAGGCGTGCCGGCCACCCGCGACCTCCTCTACGGCTTCGGCACCCTCGCCGTCATCGTCCTTGTCCAGCGCTTCTTCCGCGGCTTCCTGGGTACGCTCTCTGTCCTCATCGGCCTCGTGCTCGGCACTGCCGTCGCTCTCGCGCTGGGTGATGCCTCCTTTGCCGAGGTCGCCACCGCCGACGCGTTTGGCATCACCACGCCCTTCTACTTCGGCATTCCGAAGTTCGACCTCGTCGCCATCTTCTCCCTCATCATCGTCATGATCATCACCATGGTCGAGACCACTGGCGACGTCTTCGCCACCGGCGAAATCGTCAAGAAACGCATTCGCCGCGACGACGTCGTGCGCGCCATCCGGGCTGACGGCGTATCCACCGTCCTCGGCGGTGTCATGAACTCTTTCCCGTACACCTGCTTCGCCCAAAACGTCGGCCTCGTGCGGCTTACTGGCGTCAAGTCGCGCTGGGTGGCCGTCGCCGCCGCAGGCTTCATGATTCTCCTCGGCTTGCTTCCCAAGGCCGGCGCCATCGTCGCCGCCATCCCCTCGCCGGTCCTCGGTGGCGCCTCGCTCGCGCTGTTCGCCAACGTCGCCTGGGTCGGCCTGCAGACCATCGCCAAGTCGGACCTCTCTGACGGCCGCAACGCCGCCATCGTCACCACTGCCCTCGGCCTGGCCATGCTCGTGACCTTCAAACCGGATATCGCGGCCGCCTTCCCGAACTGGGCACAGACCTTCGTCTCCTCCGGCATGTCCATCGGCGCGCTCACGGCCATCGTGCTCAATCTCCTCTTCTTCCACCTCGGCCGCCAGTCCGGCGCCGATGTCTCGCGCGCGACGGGCACCGGCGTGTCCCTCGACGAGCTCAACAACATGGAACGCGACGATTTCGTCGCAGCCCTGCGTCCCCTCTTCAACAACGAGACGTGGCCGCTGGAGACCGCCTGGGAAGCCCGCCCCTTCGCCGACATCAACGAGCTGCGCGCGGCCATCCAGGTCGCGGTGCTCACCGCTCCTTCGGAGCGCCGCGAGGCCCTCATCCACGATTACCCCGCCATGGACGACCTCCTTCTACGCCCGCAGGACGTCGCCACGGCCGACCGCGGCTCCATTGGCTTGGCCGAGCTTGACGATGCCCAATCGGAGAAGTTGCAAGAGCTCTCCGCCGCCTATCGCTCGCGCTTTGGGCTGCCCTTCGTGGCGTATCTCGACACCACCGACACGGTCGAGCGCGTCCTCGACGCGGGCGTGCGCCGCCTCGCCAACTCCGAAGAACAGGAACGCCGCGTGGCGCTGAGCGAAATCGTAGAAATCGCCAACGACCGCTTCGACCTGCTGCTCGCCGACGCCAACCCGGTGCGCTCGGCGTGGGACCGCAAGTTCACGGAAATCGACTAGCAGCACCGAGCTCGCCATCCGCGCCCCGCGAGCCTGGCTTTGGGTTTATGGCGTTTCGCAGCGCGTACCGCACCACCAACCGCCATAAAACCAAAGCTGGCCGCAAACGCGCGAAGGGCCGGCCTCGTTCGATACGAGGCCGGCCCTTTTATTGTGCGCCCGGGGAGAATCGAACTCCCACGTCCTAAGACACTAGAACCTAAATCTAGCGCGTCTGCCAATTCCGCCACGGGCGCGTGCGGGATAAAGCTTAGCAAGTGGACTGGGCGGGGAGTTAATGCGCGGGGTTAGAAAATTGGGGCACGGGGTGGGTAGGCTATGACGAGTGAGCAGCAAGGAACCGCGTAAACGTCAAAAGATCAAGGTCAAATGGTGGCACATCCTCTTGATCGCGTTCTTCGTGGTGACGTTCTTGTTCCTCGCGTGGTGGCAGTGGACGCGTTTTCAGTCCGGCTCCGGCACGTTCCAGAACCTGGGCTATGCCTTCCAGTGGCCGCTGTTCGCCGTCTTCGTGGTCTACGCCTACCGCACAGCGCTCAAGTATGAAAACGAGCGCATCGACGCCGAGAACGCGGCGGCCGCCGACGGCGACGAGGACTACCAGTATGTCTCCGAGCGCGAAGCGCCAAAGCATACGATGACCGCCATCGACGAGGACTTTTTGCCCTCCCGTCCCCAGATGGACGTCGAGGAATTTAACGCCTTGAATGTCCAGCGCCGTGAGCGCCCTTCAACCCGCAACGAAAGTGAAAGCAATGACTAACCAGCCCGCGCAGCACCACCCCGAACGCCAGGCACGCGTGAAGACCGCCCTGAACATCTTCTCCGTCTTCGCCTGGGTCACCGGTGTCTTCCTGCTCGCCCTCGTTGTCCGCATGGTGTGCCAGTACATTCTGAAGCTCGACATCCCGGAGTGGGCCACGTGGATCGCTATCGCCCACGGCTGGGTCTACGTCGGCTACCTGCTCTCCGTGCTCAACCTGGGCACCAAGGCACTGTGGCCTTTCCCGAAGATGCTCGGCACCGCCCTCGCCGGCGTTGTGCCTTTCTTCTCCTTCTTCATGGAAGCCAAGCGCCGCAAGGAAGTCATCGCAGCGTTCAACCTCTAAGATGCATACAAAAATCGCCGGTCCCCACGCGGGATCGGCGATTTTTTATGCGGACTTGGCGAGCTCCGCGATGTGGGGCACGAGCTGCTCGAGCGCGCGATGGCGGTGCGAGACAGCGTTCTTTTCGGCAGGGGTCATCTCGGCCGAGGAGCGCTCCTCCCCTTCCGGCTGGAAGAGTGGGTCGTAGCCGAAGCCATTTTCGCCGTGGCGCTCGCGCAGGAGCATGCCCGGCCAGCGACCTTCGGCGAGGAATTCCTGACCATCCGGCGTGACGAGCGCGCACGTGGACACGAAGGCGGCGGCGCGGCGCTCATCCGGCACGTGCTCCATCTGTGCGAGCAGAAGGTCGTTATTCGCCTCGTCGTTGCCGTGGGTGCCGGACCAGCGCGCGGAGAGCACTCCCGGCATGCCGTTGAGCTCTTCGACGGCGATGCCGGAGTCATCCGCAATGGTGGCCAAGCCCGTATGGGCGACGCCGGCGCGTGCCTTGATGAGCGCATTGTCGGCGAAGGTTCGACCGTCCTCAACCGGCTCCTCGTACGCCTCCACCGCGGACAGCGGGAGGAGTTCGACGCCGGCGATGCCAGCCTCGGCGAGGATGGTCTCGAGCTCGCCCAGCTTCTTCTTGTTATTCGATGCGACGAGAATCTGCATGTGAAGTCCCAGTCCTAGTTCCAGCCGAGCGCTGCCTTTTGGGCCTCAATAAGCTCGTAGCAGCCCTTCTCCGCGAGATCGAGCATCTGGTTCAGCTCAGCGCGGCCGAAAAGTCCGTGCTCGCCGGTGCCCTGGATCTCCACGAAATTGCCGGAGGAGGCCATGACGACGTTGAGGTCGACCTCGGCGCGGGAGTCCTCCTCGTAGGGCAGGTCGAGTGACGGGCGACCGTCAATGATGCCCACGGAGACCGCAGCGATGGGGTCGAGCAGCGGCTCGCCAGGGACGACGCCTGCTTCCTTGAGGTGTGCGACAGCATCAGCCAGCGCGACATAGGCGCCGGTGATGGAGGCGGTACGGGTGCCGCCATCGGCCTGGAGGACGTCGCAGTCGAGCTGAATGGTGTTCTCCCCCAGCTCGCGCAGGTCCACGGCGGCGCGCAGGGAGCGGCCGACGAGACGGGAGATTTCATGCGTGCGGCCCTTGACCTTGCCCTTCATGGACTCGCGCGGCATGCGCTCGTGCGTTGCGGACGGAAGCATGGAGTACTCGGCAGTAAGCCAGCCCTCGCCGGAGTCCTTCTTAAAGCGCGGGACGCCATACTCGACGGACGCGGTGCACATGACGCGGGTGTTGCCGAACTCGACGAGGACGGAGCCTGCCGGGTTGGTCGTGAAATTGCGGGTGATGCGAACAGGGCGCAGCTCATCGAGCGCGCGGCCATCGAAGCGAATGAAATCAGACATGGGCTCTAGCGTACTAGAGCTCAAACTCCATGTCGGGAGCACCAACGACGATCTCTCCATCGAACTCGGCGCGGGCCGCGGCCACGGTGGCTTCGCGGTCGCCCCACGGCTGGAGGTGGACGAGCACGAGCTTCTTCACACCGGCGAGTGTCGCGAGACGCCCTGCCTCGCCACCAGACATGTGCATATTCGGCGCCTTGCCCTCCGAGGTTTCGCCCCAGCCCGCCTCGCAGAGGAAGATATCCGCATCCTGGGCGGCCGGAATGAGGTCCTCGGTAAATGCGGAGTCGCCGGAGTATGCGATAACGCGGCCCGACTTCGCGTGCTCCACGCGCAGTGCGAACGTCTCAGTGGGGTGGATGGTGCGGTACGGCGTCATGTAGACCTCGTCGACGAGCTGGCGTTCGCCCTGGCGCCAGTTGTCGAAAGCGAAGGTATCCGAGAAATCGTCGACCTCATCCGGCACGTCTGCGGACAGGCGGCCGAGGTGCACCGGAGTGGCGGCCGGGCCGAAGCACAGGTTGCGCGCGGCGGCCGGGGCCGTGGGATGGAAGCGACGCCAGACCATGAGTGACGGGAAATCCATGCAGTGGTCAGCATGGAGGTGGCTAAAGGTCACGTGAGCGTCACACGGATCCTGGTGTTTCTGCAGCTGTGCGAGCGTCCCCGGGCCCATGTCCATGACGATGGACGGGGCGTTATCGAAGGACACGAGGTAGCCCGACGCCGGATTAGCAGGCGTGGGCACAGAGCCGGAACAACCAAGGATGGTCAACTTCATGGGTACATCGTTGCACGAAAGTAACCAAAAGTCAGGCAATCGTCACTCGATTGCGAGAAACTTCTGGGTTATCCCTGAATGTGGTTGAATTCACCGGGGCCGCGGCCGAGGAAGCGCGCGGCGAGTTTATCAAAGAGCTCCGGCGCACCGGTGGACTCAAAGACGCGGGTGGGCGGCTCGGGGTTCGCGCGCAGCATATCGGACTCCGTGAGCACCTTGAGCACGTCTTTCGCGGTTTCCTCTGCAGAGGAGACGAGCGTGACGTTGTCCCCCATCGCAAGTTGGATGACACCGGAAAGCAGCGGGTAGTGTGTGCAGCCGAGTACGAGCGTGTCGACGCCCTCGGCCTGCAGCGGCGCGAGGTAGTTTTCCGCCACGCCCAGAATCTGGCGGCCGGAGGTAATGCCGCGCTCCACGAAGGGCACGAAGTCCGGGCACGCGGTGGCGAAGGCCTGGACGCCGGGATTGACCGCGAAGAGGTCCTGGTACGCGCCAGAGTTGACGGTGCCTTGCGTGCCAATCACACCCACCTTGCCGTTGCGGGTTGTCGCCATCGCACGGCGTACGGCGGGGCGGATGACCTCGACAACGGGGACGTCGTAGCGCTCGCGCGCGTCGTGCAGGAACGCCGCCGTCGCCGTATTACACGCGATGACGATCATCTTGCAGCCGCGCTCCACGAGCTCGTCCGCAATGTTCTGAGAGAACTGACGCACCTCGGCAATGGAGCGTGGGCCGTACGGACCGTGAAGAGTATCGCCGATGTAGTGGATGGACTCGTGAGGCAGCTGGTCCATGATCGTGCGAGCCACGGTGAGCCCGCCCAGACCAGAGTCAAAGACGCCGATGGGAGCGTCTGCAGCAGGAGAACTCAACGCAGTTCCTGCTTTCGCGAACCGGACAGAGCCCTGACTGGATCGTCGGAGGTAATGGTCATGCCGGCGAGAATGCCGCCGATGGCGCCGAAGAGGTGGCCCTGCCAGCTCACGCCCTCATAGACAGGCAGCACGCCCCAGATAAGACCGGAGTAGGCGAAGGCCAACACAACGCCGGTAAAGAACTGCACGAGCGAACGGTTAAACACACCGCGCACGATGAGGTACGCGAGCCAACCGTAGACCATGCCCGAGGCGCCAATGTGCAAGGTACCCGGCCCACCAAAGAGCCACGTACCCACGCCAGCGACGAGCAGAACGATAGCGGAAACTTCCCAGAACGCGCGGCGGCCGGACAAGCCCACGATGAAACAGAAGATGGCGCCCGGAATGGAATTACCCATGAGGTGCTCGAAGTTGGCGTGAAGGAAGGGCGCGAAGAAGATACCCCAGATACCGGAGAAGTCGAGCGGGCGGATACCGAAGTAGCCCAGGTGTCCGCCGAAGATGACGGCGTTGATGATGTGCACGCCCCACTCGATGACGAGGTAGCCAATAGCAAACGTCAGGCCTGCACGGATGCGTCCGCTGCGCGTGTAATTCTTCGAATCACCAGAATTCCGGCGCGGGGCGGGCGCGCCGCCGGGCCGGTACTGGTAATTCTGCATTCCGCCATAAGTCATAATGCGACCTACTTTAGCGCGGCGGGCGACATCAGGCGCGTTTCGGCAGCGTCGCGTACGTCGCAAGCCCAAATCCCGGCGCGGCATGCACGACTGCGTCGACGATGGCGGCCTCGACGGCGTCAGCTGCTGCGACGCCGAGCGCCATCATGGTCGGCGTGTCCACGCCTGCCGCCGCTGCCGGTGCCGCCGCTGTCGCGTCGGCAGGGGGAGCAGAGAGGGCAAAGATGGTGTCACCGTCGAGCGGCGAGTGCGCCGGACGCACGGCTCGGGCGATGCCGTCGTGCGCTGTAAGCGCCAAGCGCTTGGCTTGGGCCTTGGTCACTGGGGCGTCGGTGACGACCACGCCAATGGTCGTGTTGAGCTTCGACTGCTTGGGGTCCGGCACCGCGGCGTAGGCCTCTGGGTCGAGCGCCTCGAGGCTCTCCCCCGTCGCGCGCTCGTAAGCGCGGGCGCCGAAGAGCTCTCCGGTCTCGGCGTCGACGACCTCACCCGCCGGGTTCGCGACCATATAAGCGGTGACCTGATAGTTGTGAGACGGCGCATGTGCGGTGACGCTCGCGCTGCCAAAGCCGCCGCGCAGGCGGCCAGCCGTGGCGCCCGTCCCGGCGCCGACGGTGCCGGAAACCTCCAGCAGTGGTGCGAAGGCGGCATCGGAAAGCGCGGCACGCAGGGCGGCGGCGCCATCGGAGGCGGTGGGATAGTGGACCTCGCCGACGATGAGGTCGAAGATGACGGCCGCGGGGATGATGGGCACGCGCGGGCCGGGGCGGCCCTCGCCGAAGACGGGGAAGCCAATGTCGCGCGTGGCGAGCTCGCGCATGGCGCCGTCCGCCGCGGCGAGGCCAAAGGCGGACCCACCGGAGAGAACAATGGCGTGGACGCGCTCTACCGTATTATGCGGCTCGAGAAGATCGGTCTCACGGGTGCCGGGACCGCCGCCGCGGACATCGACGGACGCGACGGCGCCCTGCGGGCCGGCGTAGAGGACGGTGACGCCCGTGTCTCCGAGCGTGGCGTGGCCGATGGAAACCATGCGCCCGACCGCCTAGTTCATCATGGCCTGGAGCAGCGAATCCTGCGCAAAGGCGAGCCACTCGATGATGGCTTCCTGATCCGCAAGGGCTCCCTCGCCGCGCATATCGCCCGCGGCAACGTAGAGGCGCAGGTCGTTCAGACCTGCGACAAACGCGGGGGCCTCGGATTCTTCGATGGAAACCTCGACGCCACCGGTGGGGCCGAGTGCCTCGTTAATGACCTGGAGGTTCTGTAGCTTTGCGCGCGCGATGTCGTTTTCGTGGAGTGATCGCAGCAGCGCATTATCGCCTTCGAATTCCTCGTCTCCTTCCTTCTCAAAGTCCGGGAAGAGACGCGCGAGCGACGGATCCTCGGGGGCCTCCTTATGGCCGGAGGCAATGCCCATCATCTCCGCCAAGTCGTCCTTGGGCGCGGACTGGGCGCGCTTGATGATCGCCTCGGAGACCGTCGCCGTGAGATCGCCTATGACCTCGCGCTCGATGGGTTCAAAGCGCGTGACGTACCGCGCCGGACGCATGAGCGACTTTTTCTTCTTCCATGCCTGCATGTATTCAGTCCTGTCTGCTCTAGCCGGCCTGCTGCATGGTGGCCCACAGACCAGCAATCTGCAGCTTCTTTACGTCGGCCTCAATCTTGTCGCGCTCGCCCGTGCTCACTGCGGCCTTGCCTTCGGTATGGACCTGCATCATGAGCTCGTTCGCGCGCTTCTTGTCATAACCCAGCACGGTCTGGAAGACATAGGAGACATAGGACATGAGGTTGACCGGATCGTCCCACACGATGCACATCCACGGCAGGTTTTCGCTCGTGGCGACATCAATCTGAATGTCTTCATCCAGCTCCGGGGTGGCCATCGGCGAACCGAGGGTCGGGTTAAGGGAGAGATTCATGGTACTTAGCCTAATCAATCTGTCCCTCTTTCGACCACAGTCCGCCCCACCGGCGCGTGAGAAAGAGCGCAATTGCCTTGCCAAGGGCGTAAATTAATCTCAGAAACTGTTTATTTCCTATTTCGAGAGCTGCATTCTCTCCCCTCCCTCTGTGAACGAACCCATCAACGTCCCCCAGCTCTGTGCCGAGCTTCGCAACGGCAATCTGAGTCTGTAGAGTCTGGTCAATCTGGTCACAACTGCGTGGACGGTCGCAGCCCTCATTGGCACTCTCTTCATCTTCGTCGGTGCCGCGAAGGACGGCTCCTCGACCCCGGCGGGTGATTCCACCGATGGACGACGTGAGATGCTGCTCAACCCCTCGCTCACCACGATCGGCGTAGCGTACGACTACAACAGCGGCTACGTCGACACCGTTGTGACAATGGAGTAAGTTCGCGAGCCCCCGGCGTTGCCGTGGTGATCTGCACTGGGGCTTGTTAAAGACCTCACAAAATATCGTGCGCCGCGTATGATTGAGCGGCATGAATGACTCTGCTTCCGCCGTTTCCTCCCCTGCCAGCCGCTCGACGGGCTTGTTGACCGATAAGTACGAGCTCACCATGCTTCAGGCAGGGCTGCGTGACGGCACCGCGCACCGTAAGGCCGCTTTCGAAGTTTTCGCTCGCCGCTTGCCGGGCGAGCGCCGTTACGGCGTGGTCGCGGGCATCCCGCGCGTGCTCAAAGCCATTGAGGACTTCCGCTTCACCGAGGACCAGCTTGCAGACCTCGACTTCCTCGACGAGCAGACGATTGAGTACCTGCGTAATTACCGTTTCTCCGGCCAGGTGGACGGCTACCGCGAAGGCGAGCTCTACTTCCCTAATTCGCCGCTGCTGACCGTGCGCGGCACGTTTGGCGAATGCGTCATCCTCGAAACAGTCATCCTGTCCATCATGAACGCGGACTCTGCGGTGGCATCGGCAGCCTCCCGCATGGTGGTGGCCGCAGACGGCCGCCCGATCATCGAGATGGGCTCGCGCCGCACGCACGAGTACGCCGCGGTCACCGCGACCCGCGCCGCGTACCTTGCGGGCTTTACCTCCACGTCGAACCTTGAGGCAGCGTACCGCTACGGCATTCCGGCTTCTGGCACGGCGGCGCATGCGTGGACGCTCGCCCACGTCAACGATGACGGCACGCCGAACGAGGAGGCCGCTTTCCGTTCGCAGATTGAAACGGACGGCGTGGACACCACCCTGCTCGTCGACACCTACGACATTACGAAGGGCGTGGAGACGGCCATCAAGGTCGCGGGCACGGAACTCGGCGGCGTGCGCATCGACTCCGGCGACTTGGGTGCCGTGACGCGCCGCGTGCGCAAGCAACTCGATGACCTGGGCGCGCACAACACGCGCATTGTTGTTTCCTCCGACTTGGATGAGTTCTCCATTGCGGGTCTGCGCGGCGACCCAGTCGACGGCTACGGCGTGGGCACGTCCGTGGTCACCGGCTCCGGCGAGCCGACCGCGTCCATGGTCTACAAGGTTGTTGAGGTCGAGGGCCACCCCGTGGCCAAGCGTTCCTCCTCCAAGCGCTCCGTAGGCGGAGCCAAGCGCGCCATTCGCACGCACCGCTCCACTGGCGTCGCGCTCGAGGAAATCGTCTTCCCCTTCGACGCGGAGCAGCCGGAAGTTCCGTCGCACCTCACGGTGCGCGAACTCACCGTGCCGCTCATGCGCGACGGACATGTGGTCGAGGGCCTGCCCACGCTCGAGGAATCCCGAGCCTTCCTCGCTGAAATCCGCGGCACCCTGCCGTGGGAGGGCCTGGCGCTGTCCAAGGGCGATGTCCCGGTGTCAACGCGCATGGTGGGCTTCCCGCCAGCCAAGTAGTCCATCGGCTTTCTTTCCCGCACGGTGATCGCCTGACGCGTCCACGCCTCGTCGCCCTTCCGCATGTTTAGCTGCCTTCAGCACGTCGGGGCGGCAGGCTAGACTGGCCGGGTGGAGAAATCGACCGAAGAGCTTCTAGAGTCCGCCGTCGCCGCCTTGGGTGGTGCCCGCCGCGAAGGCCAAGTCCGCATGGCCAAGGCCGTGACCAAGGCCTTCGAGACCCAGCGCCACCTCGCCGTCCAGGCGGGCACCGGTACGGGTAAGTCACTGGCCTACCTCGTCCCCTCCCTGCGTCATGCCCAAGGCGCGGAGACCTCGGTCATCGTCTCGACGGCGACGCTCGCGCTGCAGCGCCAGCTCGTCCACCGCGACCTCCCGCGGCTCACCGAGGCGCTGGCCGAGGAGATGGACCGCGAGCCCACCTTCGCCATTATGAAAGGCCGCGCGAACTACCTCTGCCTCAATAAGCTGGCGCAGCCGGAGTCGCCGGAAGCCATGCTCGATGACGGCGCGGGGCTCGATGGTGGCTCGTGGCGCGAGCGCGCCGCCCAACGCGTCACGGAATGGGCCCAGGAAACGGAGACGGGGGACCGTGACGACCTCGAGCCAGGCGTCCCAGACGACGTGTGGAAGGCGTTTTCCGTCACCTCCCGCGAATGCCTAGGGGCCTCGCGCTGCCCGCACGGCGAGGACTGCTTTGCAGAGCTCGCCCGCCGCGAGGCCGCGGACGCAGACGTCATCGTCACTAACCACGCGCTGCTCGCCATCGACGCGCTCTCCGAGGCAAATATCCTGCCCGACCACGATGCCGTGGTCATCGACGAGGCGCACGAACTCGATGACCGAATTACCTCCGTCACGACCGCGGAGATTACCGCCCGCGTTATCTCCATGGCGGGCAACCGCGTCAAGGCACTCGCCTCGGACTCCGGGTTGACGGACCTCGCGGAGGAATTCACCATCGTCACCGCGGATTGCCCTGAGGGCCGCTGGACGGACATGCCCGAGCCCGTCTCCCAGCACCTCACCGGTATGGAAGACACCCTTCGGCGCATGCGTGAGAAGATCGCCCGTGCGCCCGAAGGCGAACAAAAGGACGACCCAGAGAAGTTCGCGGAGCGCCAGAACCTCACCAATCACCTCTCCGATCTCGCCGAGGCCGTCGCCCGCATGCGCGCCGTCTTTGCCCAAGGCAACCCGGCTGAGCACGAGGACGTCGTGTGGCTCTCGCGCCGCAATGGGGAGGGCCCCGCCACCCTCGCGGTCGCGCCGCTGTCTGTCGCGGACCTGCTGCGCTCCAATCTCTTTGGCGAACAGACCGTCGTGCTCACCTCAGCCACGCTGGCCCTCGGCGGCCGCTTCGACGTCATGGCCACGCAATGGGGCCTGCCCACCGGCACGTGGGATTCGCTCGACGCCGGCACGCCCTTCGATCCCGCGAAGTCCGGCATCCTCTACACCGCAGCACACCTGCCGCAGCCCGGCCGCGACGGATTGTCCCCGGAAACCCTCGCGGAAATCTATGAGCTCATCATGGCCGCGGGCGGGCGCACCCTCGGCCTCTTCTCATCCCGCCGCGCCGCGAATCAGGCTGCCGATGCCCTCCGTGCCCGCCTCCCCTTCGACCTCTACGTCCAAGGAGACGACACGATCGGCGCGCTCGTCGATACATTCGCGAAGAACGAGAATTCCTGTCTCTTCGGCACGCTCACGCTGTGGCAGGGCGTCGACGTCCCCGGACCGGCCTGCTCGCTCGTCCTCATCGACCGCATTCCGTTCCCCCGCCCCGATGATCCCCTCATGCAGGCACGCGTCGATGCCGCCAAGGCCGCGGGCCGCAACGGTTTCATGGAAGTCTCGGCGACGCACGCAGCACTCCTCATGGCACAGGGCGCCGGCCGGCTGCTGCGCCACGTCGGCGACCGTGGCGTCGTCGCCGTCCTCGACCCACGCTTGGAGACCAAGCGCTACGGCGGCTTCCTCAAGGCCTCGATGCCGCGCTTCTGGCAAACCACGAACCCAGAGACCGTCCGCGGCGCACTCAAACGGCTCGTGCAGCAGCTCTAGCACGCGCTCGCACCGGCTACGCGCCGGATTTCGGAACAACGAAGGCCCAGATTTTTCGACAATCTGGGCCTTCGATGTCCTAAGATTCCGACACCGTCGTTGCAGCCTCCAGCACTAGGTGTCAGCGGCGAACCTAGGCCTGTGATGTCTAGTGACTTCTTGGACTCGGAGTCCATTGACTTTTTGGACTTGGAGTCCAGTTAGTTTTTTGACGCGGAGTCCAGGAAGTTTATGGACAGGATGTCTAACGACTTTTTGGGCTCTGGTTTCTTGAGAATGTGGGGATGGCAATTCCCATTACTCTCCGCAAGAAGATAGCGGATTTCGATCCCATCCGTGAGGGCATCACGGTCCAGCAGTTCTGCAAGAACATCGGCGTATCGAAGCAGACGTACTACAACATCAAAGCACGTATCGCCGAACGTGGGCGGGCTGGCATCGTGCCGGATAGCACGGCACCGCTGAACCCGCGACGGGTCTACGATGACAAGATTCGACAACAGGTCCTGCAAGCTCGCGGTACGTTACAAGCCCGCGGCCAAGACTGTGGCCCATGGTCAATCTTCTACTTCTTACTCGATGAACTCGGCTACGACCAACCACCGTCGCGAGCTTTAATCGCACAATGGTTGCACGAGGCTGGCGTCGCTGACATCAATGCACGTAAACGACCGCGTAAGTCCTACAGGCACTTTGCCAGGGGCCAAGTCAATGAACTGTGGCAGATCGATGCGTTTGTCTACAGACTCTTCGATGTGCCTCACACGCAAGTGACTATCTACCAAGTCGTCGACGATGCCAGCCGCTTCGATGTCGGCTCCCGAGCTTTTGGAACTCCAGAAAACGGCACCGATGCCCGCATCACGCTGCGTGGAGCCATTGATGCTTATGGACTTCCCCAAGAAGTCCTCTCTGACAACGGTGATGCCTTTGCTACCTACCATCGCGGCCGGCTGTCGCAAACCGAACGCTGGCTCGCCAGTCTGGGGGTTCAATCAAGTGCGGGTTTTGCTCCCACGACGCAAGGCAAAGACGAGCGATCGCACCAAACCATGACCAGGTTTTTAGATGCTCGTACCCCCACGACGCTCGCGCAGGTCCAACAGTTGATTGTCGACTACCGCGACTTCTACAACACACGCCGTCGTCACCAAGGACTTCTCAGGGGCAAGATGCACATCACCCCAGCCCAAGCCTGGGAGATTATCTCGCATGCCCAGCCACCGACGCAGCCGATTGCCCCGGATGTTTTATGGACGAAAATCGCGAAACAATATCACCGGATTCACCCCGACAACCAAGCAGATACCTTAGCAGCCGACACGGTGGTCGTGAGGTTACCCTCGTTTAGTGGACACCCTAT
>NZ_KV796372.1:0-15374 GCF_001809185.1 Corynebacterium sp. HMSC072G08 | reverse complement strand
ACTACGTGTCCACGATTTGCGGGCAACCCCATCTTGCGTACTGCGTCCGTTGGAGGCCGGAGTTCATTGGGCTGTAAGAATCGTGGCCCTATGCTGTGTGCTCTCCAACCCTCAAGGCCGAGAGTGTCGTTCCCTTTGCTATCGAGAAGGTCTGGGCAACGCTCAAGTGTGAGGAAAACGGCGTTTTCGATCGGTGCAGTCGGCCGCAGCGCGACGTAGGTATCTCCAAGATCAGGCACCAGTTTGATGGCAACAATCTCGGGCGAGATGATAATTGGGTGAGTACCGAATGCGCGGTTCGTTAACAATGACTGAGCTGATTCGAAGTCATCAAGCCATGCAGTTGCGGTGCCGGGGACAACGGCTTGGGCGAGCAGTTCACGGTCAAATTTTTTGGACTTAATGCCCTCTATTACCTCGAATAGGAAATTGGCGGCATTGAAAATAGCCCGATTTCCCGCTGCTTCGATAGCCTCCCATTCGCTCTCACTATCACCTCTGAGAAGTTCGGATCCCCAAGCCTTCCTATCCTCTAGGAGAGTGGCTGCCATTTTGCCATCGGCGCTGGTAATCCAAAGTGCGCTGGCTGCGGCTTTGAGGACCCTTTTGTCACCGCTAACAAGGAGGTCTCCGTTACCGTCTTCGTAGAGAGCGAAAAGGAAATTGTCATCGGGGTCATCGCAGATTCGCGGTAGTTTTTGCTCTTCGCGGTCCGGAACCTCTGTCCCGACTAGGACGATGGCATCGATGAGGGAAGGCCTTCTTCTACAGTGAAGCGCTTCCGAAATTTTGCTCTAGAAATAACGTCTTCAATTTCCTGGAGAAGGTGTTCGCAGTAGAGCAGCTCAAATTTTCCTGCAAAACATGCTTCAATCAGCGCGCGCTCGGAGCCGCGAGGTGACAGCAAAGACGATATGAAGAGGTTAGTATCAACAACCAGACGCAACTTTCTGTGTGCTGCTATCTGCTGAAGCTCTTCGGTCACTTACCTGCTCCCAAGGCGGTGCGGATCCTCTTTTCCATTCGCATAGCGGCGATTTCTTCATGAGCAAGCGCTTCCGCAGCATCGGGATCAAGAGGCTCAGATTGAGCATCGATCGTGCGGAGAAGCCGACGGTAGGCTGCTGTAGCAAGTTCGTTGTCGCTAAGTCCTTCGACAGGGGCGGCAGACTTTTGAGCGTTTTCAATAAGACGCTTACGTGCTGCATCTTTACGATTCATGGATCTGCCCACCTTTCATAATCGGCGAAGGTCTGAGTTAAAAGTTAGAGCTTATTTTACCTGACATTACGGCATACAGCTAGCCTCGGCCTGTCACCTGTATGTGCGAGACATACTCTGTCTCGCCGAGCAGAATTGGTGCCCTTGGAATGATTCTTTCAAAGACTAAAAAGAGGAAGCGCCCGCGCTGTACTGCGGCGCAGGCTCAACCCCTGTTAAATCGATGGCGCGTCCCCCAAAGCTACTCTTCTTCGCCAACCTCCCTGATCCCTTCCACAATCCTCACAGTCTCCATCGCCACACGCGTAACCTTCGCAATGAGGTCCACGATGTACCGCGGATTGCCCACCTCGTCGGCCCAATCGTTGGGGTCATTGACGATTCCCGATGCCTTGTCCTTCTTCACCTGGTACCGGTCAATAATCCACGCCAGCGCGGACCGCGAGCCGAGCATGTACTCGTCCGCCTCAGCCGGAATGTCGCGCACGGTCACGGACTTGTTGTAGACGAGCGTCGTCACGTCATTGACGTTCTTCCCAGTAGACGGATCCTTCTTCTTCGCCCACTTCATCTTCTGCACGCGCCACGTCTCGCGGTCGTTCTCGTCCGCCGATGCCTTCACCTCCACCGTCACCGGCCACGGCTCCACGTCCTCGTAGTTCACATGCAGATCCATAAGCTCCCGGCCGGCGGCAGCCAGCTGGTCGAACCACGCCCGCGACGTCGGCGTTTCTATATGCGGCAGCATTTTCTTCAGGTCCGCGGCGTACTTCTCCCGGTACCCCGGGTCATGCAGCTGCCCGTACACGAAGTAGAAGATGTCATCCTTCGTCACATCCGAGCCCAGCGCCTCGCGGTAAATCCCAAGAATCTCGTCCGTGATATTGTCCATGCGCCGGTACCCGTCCAGGATTTCTCCTTCCGTACCAGGCTCCGAGCCTTCCGATGCCCCCATCCCAAAGTCTAGCTCACCCTCCGGCGCCTCAATCGGCTCCCAGGTCCAGCGGGGGAAAAAT
Source organism: Corynebacterium sp. HMSC072G08 (assembly GCF_001809185.1). NCBI lineage: Bacteria > Bacillati > Actinomycetota > Actinomycetes > Mycobacteriales > Corynebacteriaceae > Corynebacterium > Corynebacterium sp. HMSC072G08. The sequence continues at coordinate 13,137 of NZ_KV796372.1, read as the reverse complement.
TGGCTTCCTTCTGAACCGTAAATATTCAGATCGATTATTCGATGTGATGCCAAAACAGTGAACGGCTTAGTAGCTCCAACGGTCGGTTGTGCAAAACCGAAGTTGTCGTGATGGGATGTAGGAAAAATTGCTGGGAGCTGATAGCGAGAGTGGTTCAGAGCCGAATTAGAGTTAGTAAACTGCGGGAAGAAAGGGCGATAGAGTTCCTGTCTAATATCTTCTTCCATTAGGTCAATTTCGGTACCGCGAGTGAGAGCAGTTTCTAGGCTAATGCTCCATTTCATTGTCGTCGGGTCTGAAAATTCGGGATGCTGAGAAATGAAGTCCAAAAGGTCTTTTCGCTTGGGAGCTGGAAGAAGCGAAAACAGCTCCTTCTGTACCTTCGAATAAACGTCAGTCAATTGCTGCGCATTGGTCCAGACTTTGGTGCGCGACGAGTTTGAGTTCCAAGCATCTCTACCTGAAGCCAGCCCACCAGAACTCAATCCGAAGAATTTTGTTACATTGCCTTTAGATGAGAGCACGGGCCACGTTTCAAAGTTCTCATCCCGTTGGTTGATCCAGTCGCCGTACACATTTGGCTCTAGAATCTTCCAATCAACATTATCCAGGGTTGAGCAGTCGACAATGTTGAGCTTTTCCTCGGCAGTCAAGTAGTCACCTATGTCGCGGTAATGAATGCATACGTCGTCTGGGATCTCGCGCTTGACGGCGATGATAACGGCGACAGTGTTGCGGCTGCCGGAACCGAAGACTTTGCCGCCTTCCTTGCGAGATTGTTCACCAGCCGTTCGTTGGTTGCCGCGAAGATTATAAACATAGATGTCGCTGAGCTCGTCCTCTAAAGAAAGACGAACTCCGGCTCCGGTATTACTATCGATCCAGCCACCGTTAGAGACGAACGCCATGACACCGTGTGTGCCAAGACGATCGATGGACCAGCGGAAAGCACGTAGATATGAGTCGTACATTGTGTGCGCGACTTTTGACGTGGAGTTCCGGACAAATGTTTCCTCGATGCGTTTGTCGAGCGTTGGGTACTTGAGATTTGCGTTGTTATCGTTCGCGCTGGTTTGCCCCACGGAGTAGGGCGGGTTACCGATGATGACGTTAATTGGCGCATCAATCTGCCGCTGGATGGCGGCGTTGTTTTCTTTGAAGACCTTGAGGTCGAGAATGTCGCCTTCTTCGTGGATCTGGAAAGTGTCCGCGAGTGCGATGCCGTCGAAGGGGACGTACTCGGGCTCGGGTTCGCCATTGCGTTGGGCGCGCTCTGCTTGGAGTGCGTTGTAGGTGGTCTCGATGTTGACCGCGGCGACGTAGTAGGCGAGCAGCATGATCTCAGTGGCGTGGAGCTCGGTCGCGTACTTGCGGGCGAGGTCGTCGGGCTCGATGAGGCCGGACTGGAGGAGTCGGACCATGAATGTACCGGTACCTGTGAAGGGATCGAGGATGTGGACGCCTTCGTCGGTAAGGCCCTTGCCGAAGTGCCAGCGGGAGATTTGATCGGCGGAGCGGAGGATGAAGTCGACGATCTCAACCGGGGTGTAGACGATGCCGAGGGCCTCAGATTGCTTCTTGAAGGCTTTGCGGAAGAATCGCTCGTAGAGGTCCTTAATGACCTGTTGCTTGCCGGAAGCGGAGGAGACCTCGGAGGCGCGCACGCGCACGGACTCGTAGAAGTCGGTCAGAGACTTGGTCTCGGATTCGAGCTTGGCGTCCGAGAGCGCGTCGACCATGCGCTGCATGACGCGGGCAACCGGGTTGTGCGCGGCGAAGTCGTGCTCGGTGAACAGCGCGTTGAAGACCGGGGCAGTGATCAGGTGCTGCGAGAGCATGCTGATGGCTTCGTCCTCGGTGATCGAGTCGTTGAGGTTGCCGCGTAGGCCCTCGATGAAGACCTCGAATTCTTTGCGGATGGTGTCGTCTGCAGCATTGATGAGTGCTTTGATGCGGGCGATTTGTGCTTCGGCGATCGTGGCGACATCGTCAGCCCAGTCCTCCCAATAAGTACGCGTACCGACCTTGTCGACCAGCTTGACGTACATGGCTTCCTGCCAGGCTTCGAGGGAGAACAGCGCAATCTGTGCCGAGGTAAGGTCCTGCTCACCGGAGGACTCAGATTGGCTGGCCGGGGTGGCATCGGAAGCATCGAGCTTTGCCTGTGCGTCTTTGGCTTTCGTTTCGAGGCTCTGTTCATCGTCTCGCTTCGTCTTCTTCACGCGCTCGATGTCGATGGGCAGCTCGACCTTCTCGTTGAGCGCAATCGAGTTGACCTTCGCGTTGAAGCGGTCATCGTGGGCACGCAGGGCGTTGAGAATCTGCCAGACCACGCGGAAGCGCGTGTTGTCATTGAGGGCCTGGGACGGGGAGACTCCCGGCGGGATGGCGACGGGCAGGATGATGTAGCCGTAGTCCTTGCCCTCGGCTTTGCGCATGACGCGTCCGACGGACTGGACGACGTCGACCATGGAATTGCGCGGGTGGAAGAAGATGACGCTATCGAGGGCGGGGACGTCCACGCCCTCGGAGAGACAGCGAGCGTTGGTAAGGATGCGAGTCTCGTCCTCAGGGATGGAGGACTCGAGCCACGAAATCTTGTTGCCGCGCTCGAGGGCGTTCATGGTGCCATCGACGTGCTCGACGGCGACTTGGAGATCGATGTTGAGCAGGCTCACGTCGTTGGTGGCGGCGTGGTCCTTGAGCTGCTCTTGGTACTGGCGGATGAGCGTGGGGAAGGTCTCTTGGATAGTCTTTGAGGCCTTGATGTCCTTGGCGAAGGCAACGGTGCGGCGCATGGGTTGAGCACCTGCCTCGAAGCCGGACTTCGTGTCCTGCTCGGCACCCGAACGCTTCGCGAGTCCGTTCCACGCGCCGATCATGGCTGAGGCGGTGGTGAGGTTGATTTCGTTGGTGGGGTAGGCGGCCAGGACGTCCGCAGCGATGTCTTCCTCGACCGTCATGACGAGGACCTTGTAATCGGTGAGCAGGCCCTTGTCCACAGCCTCGCCGAAGCCGAGGCGGTAGAACTCGGGGCCGTAGATGTCCTCGTCATCCATGGAGGCAAGCTCCGCGGAATGTTCCTCGGCCTTGCCCTTGACGTTGTCGTCGAAGAGTCGGGGAGTCGCCGTCATGTAGAGACGCTTGCTTGCCTTGATGTGTTTTTCGTCGTGAATCTTCACGAAGTTGGAGGCGTCCTCCCCGGCGAGGGTGACGCCGGTGGTGCGGTGGGCTTCGTCGCAGATGACGAGATCGAAGTCATCCATGCCGAGCTCTTGGGCCTCGTGGATGGCCTCGATGGACTGGTAGGTGGAGAAGATGACGTTGAGGCCTTGGCGGCGCTTGCCTTGCTCCGTACGCAGCTTGATGTCCGCACCGTTGGTGGAGACAGGGACATCGAGATCGTAGGAGGCGATGTCCTCGGCCTTCTTGGAGACCTTCTGGTCGGAGCATACGGCGTAGGGCTTGAGCGGCAGGTGGGTTTGTGATTGCGCGGTCCACTCCTTGAGCGTCTGCGAGAGCAGCGAGATGGAGGGAACGAGGAAGAGGACGCGGGCCTTGTTGCCGTTGAGCTCCGCGAAGCGCTCGGCGAGGCGCAGCGCAGTGAAGGTTTTGCCGGTGCCGCAGGCCATGATGAGCTTGCCGCGGTCGTGGGCCTCGAAGCCGGCGATGGCCTTCGCGATGGCCTCCTCTTGGTGCGGACGCGGCTGGTAGACCTCTTTGCGGGTCAAATTAATGGCGATGTCGCTGCCGGGGAAGGTGATGTCCCAGTCGATGGGGGACTCGGCGATGGAGGCGGTGCCGATGCGGTTGGTAGGGATGAGCTGGTTGTCCAGCATTTCCTCGGCGTTCTTGCTCCAGCGGTCCGTGGTGGAGATGATGATGCGCTGGGCGAAGGAGTCCTTGCCGTGCTCGGTATCGAAGGAGCGGCCGGATTTCTCGAAGAAGGAGTCGAGGTGGGACTTCTGGAGGTAAGCGGTCGGCTCATAGAACTTGCACTGGATGGCGACCCAACGGCCGTCCTCGCGGCGGCGGGCTACAAGGTCAATGCCGGTATCGGACTGTCCGTCGTAGTATTTCCAGTCGATGAAGCGTCCGACGTCTTCGTACTCTTCGCTCAACGTCGGGTCATTACGGAAGTAATTGACCATGAGCTTCTCAAAGGCGATGCCGTACTTGCCTTGCGGCTGGTTCTTGCGCAACTGGTCGAGGACGTCGGAGAAGGTAGACATAGTCTCTATTATGGCGGGTACTGACGTGCTATGAGTCGAGAGACTCGAATTAGCTTCCTAGATGTGTCGGCCCGCGCTGAGTACGCCCGGTAAGCTGCAGGTATGACACAAAACGCCACGCCGGGCGACGGTGAGAAGAAGGGGGCACGGCCAAGCCCTGCCGTCGCTGCGCCCAATAGTGGGGAGCTCGTGCGCACGGAGGTGCCCCGGGCGTATGGCTCGGCGGGGGAGAGTGCGTGGCACTTGTCGCGCCGTGCGTGGGGGTTAGTTGCGCGCCGGGTGCGCCATGAGCTCTTCATGAACGCGATGATGGACCGCGCTGCGACGCTCACGTTCTTTACGGTGCTCACGGCGCTGCCCATGGTGTTGGGCGTGTACTCCATTGCGACGTTGGTGCTCGCGCGCAATGAGGAACAGGTGCAGAAGCTCACGGCCGATTTCATCGGGACGTACCTGCCGCCGGAATGGGAGAATGCCGCACAGCGGGTCGTGGATGCGGTGGTGGGCTCGACGCAACAGTCGACGCTCATGCTGGTGTTATCGGTGGTCCTCGCACTGTTTTCGTCCTCGGCGTATGTGCGGGCGTTCGCGCGTAGTGCCAATGCGATGTATGGGCGCGTGGAAGGTCGCGGGCTCGTGCGCACGTGGACAGTGATGTGGCTGCTCACCATCGCTGTGGTACTGGGCCTCGTGGTGATCTTTGTGGCGCTCATGCTGCAGCGTGACATCGTGGTGGGACTGTTGCGGCCTTTTGGCGGGGTCCCGGGTGTTTCTTCGGTGCGTTCTTTCCTCGTCGATTCCTTCCTACCTGTGTGGCAATGGCTGCGCTGGCCGGTCGTGGCGGTGATGAGCGTGACGCTGTTGGCGTTGCTGTATCGCTTCGCGCCGAATGTGCGGACGCAGAAATTCCAGTGGCTCACGGTGGGCTCAACCATCGCGTTGCTGGGCGCTGTCGTGGCGTGGGGACTGGTGCGGGTCTATTTCACGGTGGTGGGTGCGCGCAGCGCGTACGGCGCGCTGGGAACCGTCATCATCGCGCTGTTTGCGTTGTGGATCATGAACACGCTGTTTATCCTCGGCGTGAAGATCGACGCGGAGATTACGCGCGCGATCGAGCTAGAGCGAGGGCTTGAGTCGGAGCGCGTTATTCAGGCGCCGCCGCGCGCGACGGACTCGGCGGTGGCGCAGTCCGCCGCTGTGAGAGAACTGGAGGGGCTAGGTAAGGAGATCCGCGGTCAGGCGCGCTCGTAGACGGTGCGGCGGTGGCGGATTAGGAGACCGCTTTCGAGGACTTGAGTCCCGTACGGCAGTGGGGCTGGGGTGGGAGCGAGCAATGTCGTAAAGGACGTGAGGGCGCGCGGGAATGCCAGAATAATGGGCCGCGAGGTGGGTGTTCCCACATGAAGAAGTAACGGCGCACGAGACGTTCGGCCGGGCTGCCCGTGATTTTTGTAGTTCGACGAAGAGGGCGTCGTCCTGGGCGAGGCGTTCGGTGCCCAGGGCCATGAGGAGCTTCACCTTCGTCTCCTTGGTACCGAAGTAGTGGCGCACCAGGCCTGGGTCGACGCCGGCCGTTGCGGCAGTAGAGCTCGGCGGCATCGGAAAGCGCAAAGGCTCGGGAGGTACCGAGCCTTTATGAATATTAAACTATGGAAATTGGTGCCCCCAGCAGGACTCGAACCCGCGACACAAGGGGTAGAAACCCTCTGCTCTAATCCGCTGAGCTATGGGGGCGCAGCGCGGTCATATATTACACCAGCGCGGAATGAACTCTGTGATGGGTGGCGACTAGTGGTACTTCCCCTCGGCGCCGACCTCGAGGATGATGTCTACGAGCTGGTTGGCGGCGGGGGAGAGGTCCTTGTCCTTGCGGTAGATGAGGATGGCCTGCATGCCCGGGAAATCGCCCTTGATCTTTTTGAAGAAGACGTGGTCGCCAGCGTGGCGCTGGGCGGAGTCCGGAAGCAGGGCCACGCCGATGCCGCCCGCGACGAGCGGCATGGCGGTCTGCAGGGTGGAGACTTCCTGGATGTGGGCGGGCTTGGACTCGGGGTTCTGGAACCAGGCGGTGCGCAGGAGGTCTGGCAGGCCGGGGAACTCGTCATGGTGCTGAGGGAGGATCCACGTCTCATGCGTGATATCGGCGAGCGCGACCTCGTCCGGGAGATCCTTGAGGCGCTCCGGTACGGCGAGCAGCATGGGGAACTCGGCGACGACGTGGACGACGAGCTGGTCCTGGTGCTGCTGCGCGAAGGCGCGCGGGTCTATGGACGGCATGAGGCCTAGGTCGATGGAGCCGTCGAGGACGCGCTCCAGCGTGATGATGGGCTCGGGGTCTTCGAGGAAGAGCTTGACGTCAGGGGCGACCTCAAACATGCGGGAGAGGATCTCGGGCATAAAGGCCCAGTTGAACTCCGGGGCGGCGTTGATGGAGATGGAGCCAGCGAGGCCGCCGACGATCTCGCGGATGCGCTGGTCGGCCTCCGTCATGAGGGTTTCCATCTTGATGGCGATCGTGTAGAGGTAGTCGCCCGCCTCGGTCGTGGAGACGCCGGCGCGGCCGCGGGTGAGCAGCTGCACGTCGAGCTCTTTTTCCAGCTTGCGGATCGACAGAGACAGCGACGGCTGCGTCATGTCGAGCGCCGCAGCGGCGTGGGTAAACGACCTGTGGTCGACCACGGACCGGAAGTACGATAATTGTCGCGAGTCCATAGACAAATATAATGCCATGATTGGAAGTAATAGTCACTTTTCGTGGTATAACGCTCACGTCGTAGAATGCGACACATGTCTGAAGAGCAGTTGTCCTCCCAGGAGGGGGACGGTTTCGCAGTCGCGTCTGTCCCCGCCGCGCGGCGCCGCGCCCGTGGCTCCGCATGGATCTACGTCTGTATTGCCATCGTCGCAGGTATCGCAGCCGGCGGCATCGCGTCCTTCTTCCTCGCGGACTCGCTTAAGGCGCTCGGCATCCCGGATCCCGGTCGTGTGACGACGGTGGGTTTACCCTTCGTTCGTGCCGCCGCATGGATTGCCATGGCCACCTCCGTGGGCTCTTTCCTGGCCTCATCCTTCTTCATTTCCCCGCGAGAACACGACGCTGAGACACTCAACACAGCGCCTCTCACCGTGGACGGACACGTCGCGAAACGGGTTGGCGCGCTTGCAGCTCTGGTCACCGCGGTTCTCGCAGTGCTGGAAGTCCCACTCGTGCTTTCCGATACCACCGGCTCGTCCTTCCTTGAGGTTCTCGACCCCCAGCTGTTTACCTACGCGTTCCCCAATATCTCGACCGCGCAGGTGTGGCTGCTTACTGCGGGCCTCGCGGCTGTGGTGGGCATCGGCGGGCTTATCGCTTCGCGCTGGGGCTCGCAGCCGGTCCTGCTGGTTCTTTCGGTCCTCATGGTCGTGCCGCTGGGCATGGAGGGGCACTCGGCCTCGGGCGGCGACCATGACTACGGCACGAACTCCTTCCTCTGGCACCTCATCTTCATGGTGCTGTGGGTAGGTGGGCTGCTCGCTCTGCTTGCGCATGGCCGTCGCCTGGGACCGGATCTCACGATGGCCGTGCGCCGGTACTCCAATCTGGCGCTCTTCTCCGTCATCGTCATGGTGTGCTCGGGCCTTATCAATGCCGCCATCCGCATCGAATGGTCGGACTGGTTTACCACCCGCTATGGCCTCATTATCGTGGCGAAGTCAGTGCTCACGCTCGTGCTCGCGCTCTTCGGCTTCGCGCACCGCCAGCTCACCATGCCGCAGCTGAAGTCGCGTCCGGAGCTCTTCCGCCGCGTCGCCTTTGTCGAACTGTTGGTCATGGCGCTCACGGTCGGCGTGGCTGGCACCATGGGCCGCACGCCGCCCCCGCCGCCGCGCGATCCCAACCTCAACTCCATGCAGATTCTGTTGGGCTACGAGCTTTCCGAAGCCCCCTCTGTCGCCGGTCTCTTCACTCACTTCCGCTTCGATATCTTGTGGGGAACCCTGGGCCTGTTGCTCGCTGGTTTCTATGCGTACGGGGTCTGGCGTGTACGTCGGCGCGGCCTGACGTGGACGTGGACTCGTACAGCGTGGTGGATGGCCGGCTCCCTGGGCATGACGCTGTTTATGAGCTCGGAGCTGGGCATGTACATTCCCGCGCTCTACTCCATGCACATGCTGGGCCACATGGTGCTGTCCATGGTCGTTCCACTCCTGCTCGCGCTGGGCGCGCCGCTCACCCTCATGATGGAGGCCTGGGAACCTGGATTTGGGCCGCACGAGTGGGCGCTGGCGGCGACGCGCTCGCGGATCGTCGGATTTATCACGCACCCGGCGGTCAACCTCGTGCAGTTCCTGTTCTTCTTCTACATTCTCTACCTGTCCTTTGACCTGTACGAGTACGCGGTCTCCGAGCACGCCGGGCACGTCATCATGAACGCGTGCTTCCTCGTCTCCGGCTACTTCTACTTCTGGGAGCTCGTGGGCCCCGACCCGATCCCGCACCGCCGGCCCACCGGCCTGCGCCTGCTTTTGCTGTTTATCTCCATGCCCATCCACCTCTACGCGGGCGTCTATCTCATGCAGCTGGGCCAGATCCTGGGCGAGAACTTCTACCTTTCCCTCGACCTGCCGTGGAACCCGGACTTCGCCTACGACCAGAAGGTGGGCGGCGGTATCGCCTGGGGCTTCGGCCAGTTCCCGCTCGTTATCGTCTTTGGCACGCTCTTCCTCGAGTGGCTGCGTGAGGACCGCTCCGCGGCGCGACGCCACGACCAGAAGGCGGACCTCGATGGCGACCAGGATTTGGAGGACTACAACGCGATGCTCGCGCGCCTCAACGACGAGGATTACCGGTAGCCAGAACCGGCACGAACGCGCCGGTGAAACTGAGATACCGGTGAGAAAGCCCAATTTCTGTGGATAACTCGTCCCTTTTTGCCCACTCTATTGGGCAACCGCGGGGAGTTATCCACAGCTGCGGTTTTGGGGGTTGGCGCGGCGCATTCGGTGGTTCACGATGGTGCTGCGAGGGAAAATTCTTCCCCGCGTCGACTACCGAATAGAAGGAATAAACCTTATGTCTCAACTACCTGTCACCATCACCGGCCACCTCGTTGCAGATCCGTACATGACGCAGGTCTACAACGGCAACCTCAAGACCACCATGCGCGTGGCGTCCTCGCGCCGCCGCCGCAACCCGGATCCGGAGGGCCCCGAGTGGATCGATACGGACAACCTCTTCATCGACGTCGAGATGTGGGGTGCGCTCGCCCAGAACGTCCGCACGACGCTGCGCAAGGGCATGGCCGTCATCGTCCTCGGCTCGCTCAACACCATTGGATGGAAGGACGAGGAAGGACGGAACCGCGCCAAGATTGAGATGCGTGCCAACCAGGTCTCCCTCGAGCTGTCCCACTACGTCGCCACCGGCCTCAAGATCGGCGCCGATGCCACGGTCACCGGCATTCCTGTCCCTAACTTCGAGCACACGGGTCCGGACAAGATCCTGAGCCGGGACGACAATACCGGGAACACGGAGAACTCGGGGGACGCCGGCGCCGATACCTCGGTGGACACGGCGGCGGACGCCCAGGCGGCGGCATCGGAAAGCCGGGAGCCTGCCGCACCGTTCTAGCTCCCAGCCCCGGGGGATGATGTACTCTTTGTGTTGTTTGACGTGTGTGCCCGGGCTGCGGGCACACTCACCCAACCGACGTAAAGGGGAACAATGGGCGAGTTCATCTACACGATGAAGAATGTGCGCAAGGCCATCGGCGACAAGGTCATTCTGGACAATGTCACCATGGCCTTCTACCCGGGCGCCAAGATCGGCGTGGTCGGCCCGAACGGTGCCGGCAAGTCGTCGATCCTCAAGATCATGGCGGGCCTTGATCAGCCGTCCAACGGCGAGGCTTTCATCGATCCGGGCAAGACCGTGGGCATCCTGCTCCAGGAGCCGCCGCTCGACGAAGAGAAGACCGTCCGCGAGAACGTGGAAGAGGGCCTGGGCGATATCTTCCAGAAGAAGCAGCGCTTCGAGGAAATCGCGGAAGAGATGGCCACCAACTACACGGACGAGCTCATGGAAGAGATGGGCAAGCTCCAGGAGGAGCTCGACCACGCGGATGCGTGGGAGGTCGACTCCAAGATCGAGCAGGCCATGGACGCCCTGCGCTGCCCGCCGTCTGACGAGCCCGTCACCAACCTCTCCGGTGGTGAGCGCCGCCGCGTCGCCCTGGCGAAGCTGCTGCTTTCCGAGCCGGACCTGCTCCTCCTCGACGAGCCGACCAACCACCTCGACGCCGAGTCCGTGCAGTGGCTGGAGAAGCACCTCGAGTCCTACCCGGGTGCCGTCCTCGCCGTGACCCACGACCGCTACTTCCTCGACCACGTCGCCGGTTGGATCTGTGAGGTCGACCGCGGCAAGCTTTACCCGTACGAGGGCAACTATTCCACGTACCTGGAGAAGAAGGCGGAGCGTCTCGAGGTCGCCGGCCAGAAGGACAAGAAGCTGCAGAAGCGCCTGAAGCAAGAGCTCGCCTGGGTCCGCTCCGGCGCCAAGGCTCGCCAGGCCAAGAACAAGGCCCGTCTGGCTCGCTACGAGGAGATGGCTGCGGAGGCCGAGCAGTACAAGAAGCTCGACTTCGAGGAAATCCAGATCCCGACCCCGCCGCGTCTGGGCAATAAGGTGGTCGAGGTGAAGAACCTCACCAAGGGCTTCGATGGCCGCGTGCTCATCAAGGACCTCTCCTTCACGCTGCCGCGCAACGGCATCGTGGGCGTTATTGGCCCGAACGGTGTGGGTAAGTCCACGCTGTTTAAGACGATTGTGGGCCTCGAGCAGCCGGACTCCGGCTCCGTCGAGGTGGGCGATACCGTCAAGCTGTCCTACGTCGACCAGGGCCGTGAGAACATCGACCCGGAGTCCACGGTGTGGGAGGTCGTCTCCGACGGCCTCGACTACATCCATGTGGGCCAGAATGAAATGCCTTCGCGTGCCTACCTGTCCGCGTTCGGCTTCAAGGGCCCGGACCAGCAGAAGCCGTCTAAGGTGCTTTCCGGTGGTGAGCGCAACCGCCTCAACCTGGCGCTCACGCTCAAGGAGGGCGGCAACCTCATCCTCCTCGACGAGCCGACCAACGACCTTGACGTCGAGACCCTCGGTTCCCTCGAGAACGCCCTCGAGAAATTCCCGGGCTGCGCCGTGGTCATCTCGCACGACCGCTGGTTCCTCGACCGCACCTGCACCCACATCCTTGCCTGGGAAGGCAACGTGGCGGAAGGCCAGTGGTTCTGGTTCGAAGGCAACTTCGGCGATTACGAAAAGAACAAGATCGAGCGTCTTGGTGAGGATGCGGCACGTCCGTCGCGCGTGACCCACCGTAAGCTCACGCGATAGGAGATACGGTGACTGAAGAAAACAAGCACCACATCCATCGTGTGGCCGTGCGCTGGTCAGACTTTGACCGCTACGGCCACATGATGAACGCCAACTACGTGGAAATCGCGCAGGAGGCCCGCCTTATCTACGCCCAGGAACGCATTTTCCCGGACGTTCCGGAGTTCGCGGCCTTCGTGCGCCACCTTGAGCTGGATTACAAGAATCCCATCCAGCCGCAGGGCCTTTCCTCCGTCGAGGTTGAGTCGTGGGTGACCCGTATCGGCAATACCTCGTTCACCACGCGCCAGAACATCCGCGTGCCAGACGGTCCGGTGGCATGTGAGATTGACTGTGTCCAGGTTGCCGTTGATCTGCATACCGGATTGCCGCGCCCGCTCACCGAGCATGAGAAGGAAGTCATCGGAGCTCTTGCCGAGTAGACTCGACGCCACTACACCGTCGAGCACAGGAGGGCCTGCATGTCCACAGAAACGCTGCACATTGAAAGTGGCGCACAAGGACTGCAGGCCCTCTTGGCGCGTGCGGTGGGTCTCGATGCCCAGGCCATCGCACGCCTGCGTCAATACGACCCAGAGACCGTCGAGGTCTTCGTCACGACGCCCTTTGAGGTCGTCGCCGCACGCCGCGTTGCTGGCACCGTGGGTCGGGACGGCGCGTCCGTCTCCGCGAAAGACCTCCTTAATGCGGTCGAGGACGGCCGCGACGAGATTGGCGCCCCGCGCGATGCCTCGTGGCCAGGTGCCCTGCCGCCGGCGTCGGGCTTCCAGCTTCTCGATACCCTCCCGGTCCACGTGGTCCGCGACCTCGCCGACAAAGGTCAAGCCTTGGCCCGGCAGTTCTCAGGCCCTGCCGGTCCGCCGAGCTCGCTCATGAAGCAGACCGTGCTCACCGTCGAAGCCGACGGGACGAGCGTCGACATTCCCATGCGTCTCATTTTCGCGTGCACGAACTTAGGGCTTATCCCGGGCTTTAGCGCTCCCATGAACATTCCGCGCCACTTGCGTGTGGCCGCACTCGGCCGCTGGGTGCGTGTCGATGCCCCCTTTGGCAGCGTCTACCACTCCTCGCGCCTCTCACTGTTCTAACGCGAGCCCACCCCTTGGGTGGGCTTTTTTGTTTGCCTATTTGAGTATTCGAATCTATTGACGAACACATCTGGGGGTAGGTAAGCTTGTGAACGTAGGAATTAGAACACTCTATCTAAACAATTACTTCACACTCTCGCTTACCGACAGGGGTAGCCCACATGACCACTCCTCCCGATAACACCACCAACCCACCACCACCAACCGAACCCACCGGCCCCTACTTCGCCCCCTTGAATCCCGCTGGCCCCTTGGGAGAATACGTCGCCATCCGCAACGAATTCTTCTGGAAGGCCATCCACCGCGTCCTTCCCACCCCCGGCGACGATATCGACATCGCCTTTTCCACCCTCGCCCGCAATCTCGATGTCTCACGCGATCGTGCTGAGAAGCTCTACCTCGGGGTCGCCCGCATGGCCTCACTGCCCAAGCTCGCCGC